>NZ_PSRT01000041.1 GCF_004212635.1 Bradyrhizobium genosp. SA-3
CCGCCGGACGTCGGCAAGGCCGAGATCACGGCAAAGCTCTGCACCGAGGCTGGGGTCGCGCTGACGAAAGTCCCACGACGCGACAAGCCGGCCTATGCGGACGCCCGGCGCTGGCGCTGGGGCGATGCGATCATGTCCGAAAGTTAACCTCGTCCGGCACTTTGGCCTTGAACTTGAGTGGTTCCTGATCCGACCAAGCCTTACCTTCCCTCTGCGCCAGGCTCTCGCTTCGCGCCAATTTGGTCTACCCTAGCGCCCGCCTTCTTCCCCCTTCAGGAGTTCTCCATGTCGACCGGCTGGATCGTTCTCGGCGTCATTGTCGTCCTCGTGTTCCTGGCCTTCAGTGCCTACAACCGCCTGGTGGCGCTGAGCCAGCGTGTCGGCCAGGCCTTTGCCGACATCGACGTGCAGCTCAAGCAGCGCCACGATTTGATCCCGAACCTGGTCGAGACGGTGAAGGGTTACGCTTCGCACGAGCGCGGCACGCTCGACGACGTCATCAAGGCGCGCAACTCGGCGATGTCGGCGCAGGGACCGGCGCAGGTATCCGCGGCCGAGAACCAGCTGTCCGGCGCGCTCGGCCGGCTGATCGCTCTGTCGGAGGCCTATCCCGACCTCAAGGCCAACGCCAATTTCCAGCAGCTCGCATCCGAGCTCTCCGACCTCGAGAACAAGATCGCGGCGAGCCGCCGCTTCTTCAACAACGCGGTCCAGGAATACAACACCGGCATCCAGCAGATGCCCGCCGCCTTGTTCGCCGGCATGTTCGGCTTCACCAGGAAGGAGTTCTTCGATCTCGGCACCAGGCGTACCGAGGTCGAGGCGGCGCCGCAGGTGAAGTTCTGATTTGAGCCGATAGGCCGGCAGGGCACCCGCGTCATGGCCGCGTATGGTCTCTACACGCACATCGCCTCGAACAAGTTTCGTTCGATGCTGCTGCTCGCCGGCCTGTTCATGCTGGTCTACGTGCTGGTCTATGCCGGCGCGCTGGTCGCCGAGGTCGTCATCAACGGCAATGGCACGGTGGCCTACTATCTGAGCCGCGCCTTCGCCGACCTGCTCAAAGCCGCGCCCTTCGCGACCATTGCGGCGATCGCCTGGATCGCGATCGCCTATTTCTTCCACCAGTCGATGATCGACGCCGTGACCGGCGGCCACGACGTCACCCGGCAGGAGGAGCCGCGGCTCTACAATCTGCTCGAAAACCTCTGTATCTCGCGCGGCATCACCATGCCGAAGGTGAAGATCATGGAGAGCCCGGCGCTGAACGCGTTCGCGACCGGCCTCAATCCGCGGCAATATTCGATCACCGTCACCACCGGTCTCCTCGATGCGCTGAACGACAAGGAGATCGAGGCGGTGCTGGGCCACGAGCTGACCCACATCAAGAACGGCGACGTGCAGCTCATGGTGGTCGCCGTCATCATCGCCGGCGTGGTCGGCTTCTTCGGTGAATTGTTCTTCCGCCTGTTCACGAGCTTTGACTGGAGCCCCAGCTCCGGCGGCTCGTGGTCCTCAGGCTCCTCCTCGTCGTCGCGGTCGTCCTCGTCATCGAGCGACAGCAAGAGCTCCGGCGGCGGCGCAATCATCGTCATCATCATCGCGGTCGTGCTGATCGTGCTGGCCTGGCTGCTGTCGCAGGTGGTCAAGCTCGCGCTGTCGCGGTCACGCGAATATCTCGCCGACGCCGGCTCGGTCGAGCTGACGAAAGACCCCGACGCGATGATCTCGGCGCTGCGCAAGATCGAGGGCCGCGGCGAGCTGCCCGGCGCGACCTCGGCCGTGATGGAGCTCTGCGTCGACAACCCGCGCGAGGGCTTTGCCGATCTGTTCGCGACCCACCCCTCGGTGCAGTCCCGGGTCGACGCGCTGGTCAAGTTTGCCGGCGGCCGCGACCCCGGTCCCCTGCCGACGCTCGCGGAGGAGACGGAAGAGCCGGGGGCGCAAGCCGACCGGCAGGACGCCCCGCCGCCGCTGCGCCATGGCCCGTGGGATGACGCCGACGGATCGGCCAGCCCGCCGCCCGTACCCGCACCCAATCCCTCCGGAACCGCCTCCAGCAACCCGGCGGGCAATCCAATGGGTCATTCTATGGGGCCTTGGGGCCGCCACTGAGCACCTGATTCCCGCCACACGCGGCGAGTTTCGCCGCGATTGGGAAAAACCTCGGGAATTGGCCTAACTGCATGCCGGGGAATTGAATTCTCCCTTGTTTCTGCCATGTTCGCGCCCAACAGCAGACTTGGGACATCGATTTGGGGCCCGGCCGATTGCGACCTCGCGATCGGGGGCGTGCGTTAGGGGACAGCAATGGCAAAGCCGGCAGTGGTTGTGGTGGGCGCGGACAAGGGCGGGGTCGGCAAGACCACGGTATCGCGCACCCTGCTCGATTATTTCTCCGCCAACAACGTGCCGACGCGCGCGTTCGACACGGAATCCCCGCGCGGAACGCTGAAGCGCTTCCACCCCGACATCACCGAGATCGTCGACATGATGACGACGGCCGACCAGATGAAGATCTTCGACACGCTCAACGCGGCGAGCCCGTCGGTGACCGTGATCGACGTCCGCGCCGGCCTGCTCTCGCCGGCACTGGCGTCACTGCGCGACATCGGTTTCCTCGACGCCGCCAAGGCCGGCCAGATCACCTTCGCGGTGTTCCACATCCTGGGCCCCTCGATCGCCTCGCTGGACGAGATCGCCGAGACCGCGGGTTTCATGGCCGGCGCAAAATACTTCCTGGTCAAGAACTTCATCAACGACACCCAGTTCTTCCAATGGGACCAGTCGACCTACAATTCCTACTTCCACCGCATCAAGGACGCGACCGAGCTGACGATCCCCAAGCTCAACGAAATGGCCTATGAGCAGGTCGAGGTGTCTTCCGTCCCGTTCCTGAAATTCGTCGCCAACAAGGGCATGAACGACGACGCCGCGAACTATTCGTTCGTGCTGCGCGGCTATGTCCGGCATTGGCTAGCGAACGTCTGGAGCGAGTTCGACCGGATCCGGCTGACCGACATCGTCGGATCGAAACCAGTGACCAGCAACAGCGAAAAATAGTTGCGCAAGCAGGGCTGATACGGCTGGATTGGGCGACAAGCTCGCTCAGATAATGCGTGATGCCCGCGACACCAGTCTACATCATCTGCTCGCCCCGCCCGCAGGTCGGCAAGACCCTGCTGGCGCGGCTATTGAGCGAATTCCTGCTGCTCAAGAACGGCAACGTGGCGGCCTTCGATGTCAACCTGAAGGAGCCGTCGCTGCTGGACTACTTGCCGAAGATCACCGAGACTGCCGACGTGATCGACACCTACGGCAAGATGCAGCTGATGGACCGTGTCATCGTCGATGACGGCCTTGCCAAGGTGATCGACCTCGGCTTCCACGCCTTCGACGAGTTCTTCAAGATGACCGACGAGATCGGCCTGCTCAAGGAGGCGGCCCGCCGTCACGTCGCGCCTCAGATCCTGTTCGTCGCCGACACCGACCGCGTCTCGGCCCGCGCCCATGAGATGCTGCGCGGGCAGATCCCGCGTATGAACCTGATCACGGTCGACAACGAATATGTCGTGCGCGGCGAGCTGCCGCCCGCAATGGCCGGCGGCCGGCTGTTCCGCCTGCCCGCGCTCCCCGGCTTCCTGAAGACCTATATCGATCGGCTGACCTTCTCCTTCACCGGCTATCTGCGCCAGGAGAAGGACGCCTCGACCGAGCTGCACCAATGGACCCGGCGGAACTACATCGCCTTCCGGGAGCTCGAGCTAAACCTGATCCTGCAGCGGTCCTGAACTTTCAGCCGCGAACTGCAATCCGGGTGAGGGGCCGCGGCAACCAGTAAGACCGGACCCCCTCACCCGGATCGCATCTTGCGATGCGATCCGACCTCTCCCTACGGGAGAGGTGAACCGAGGCCGCAGCAGCCGGCGGGGGTACAGAATAAACCGGGCGATATTCCTCGCCCGCTCAGTGCCCCTCGAACGTCATCAGCGTGCGCACGGGCACGTCCATGGCTCGCAGCTTGGCGGCGCCGCCGAGTTCGGGCAGGTCGATGATGAAGCAGGCCGCGACGACATTGGCGCCGATCTGGCGCAACAGCTTCACCGCGCCCTCCGCGGTGCCGCCGGTGGCGATGAGATCGTCGACCAGGATCACCCGCTCGCCGGGCAGGATGGCGTCGACATGCATCTCCATCTCGTCGATGCCGTATTCGAGCGAGTAAGCGATGCGCACGGTGGTGTGCGGCAGCTTGCCTTTCTTGCGGATCGGCACGAAGCCGGCCGAGAGCTGATGCGCCACCGCGCCGCCGAGGATGAAGCCGCGCGCCTCCATGCCGGCGACCTTGTCGATCTTGTTGCCGGCCCAGGGATTGACGAGTTCGTCGACCGCGCGGCGGAAGGCACGCGCATCCGCAAGCAAGGTCGTGATGTCGCGGAACATGATCCCCGGCTTGGGATAGTCGGGAATGGTGCGGACGCTCGCCTTCAGATCGTGGTCAAAGGTCATGGTTATCTCGCTCTGGCTTTTCCACCGTCATTGCGAGCCACCGGGTCCGCGCAAAGCGCGGCCCGATGACAGGCTCCGCGAAGCAATCCAGGATCGTCTCCACGGAGGCAGTCTGGATTGCTTCGTCGCCAGCGCAAAATTGCTTCGCAATTTTGTCGCGGGCTCCTCGCAATGACGGTCCTTACTCAATTCAATTCGCTCCAGCATCCAGCCGGAACGCATTCTCGACAATACGCAGCCCCACCTCGCCGCCAAGCGACATCAGCGATTCCGGGTGGAATTGCACGCCGGCGACCGGCAGGGTCTTGTGCTCCAGCGCCATGGCGACGCCGTCCTCGGTGCTGGCGGTGACGCTCAGAACTTCGGGCATGCTGTCCGGCTCGACAAAGAGCGAGTGATAGCGGCCGATGACAATCTCGTTCGGCAGATTGCGCATCAGCCGTCCGCCGCGCACCTGCACCCGCGAGGGCCGGCCGTGGGCGGGATGGGTGAGCTGACCGAGCTCGCCGCCAAAATATTCGCCGATCGCCTGCACGCCGAGGCAGACGCCGAACACCGGCAGCTTCTTCTCCAGCGCCGCGTCGATGGTCTTCTTGATCGCGAAATCCTCAGGCCTGCCGGGGCCGGGCGACAGAACCAGCAAATCCCACCTCTTCTGCTTGAGCATGTCGAGGGCATGCACATAGCGGACCACGGTAACGCTGGCACCGACCTGGCGGAAATAGTCGGCAAGCATATGGACAAAACTGTCGTCGTGATCGATCAGCAGCACCTGCTTGCCGCTTCCGGTCGCATCGGGCGCAAAGGTCGACAGCGGCTTTGCCGGATCGCCGCGCAGCGCCTGGAACAGGGCAGCGGCCTTGACCTGGCATTCGCGGTCCTCGGCGGCGGGATCGGAATCGAACAGGCAGGTCGCGCCGACACGCACTTCAGCCAAGCCATCCTTCATGCGGATGGTGCGGATGGTCAGGCCAGTGTTGATGCTGCCGTCGAAATTCACCGCGCCGATCGCGCCGGCATACCAGCGCCGCGGCGAGCGCTCGTGATCCTCGACGAACTGCATTGCCCAGAGCTTTGGCGCACCTGTCACAGTCACGGCCCAGGCATGGGTGAGGAAGGCGTCGAGCGCGTCGAAGCCGGGGCGCAGCATGCCTTCGACATGATCGACGGTGTGGAACAGTTTCGAGTAAGTCTCGATCTGCCGCCGCGCCAGCACCTTGATCGTGCCGGGCACGCAGACGCGCGCCTTGTCGTTGCGGTCGACGTCGGTGCACATGTTGAGCTCGAACTCGTCCTTCTCCGAGTTCAGGAGCTGGCGGATCTGCTCGGCGTCGCCGATCGCATCGGTGCCGCGCGCGATCGTGCCTGATATCGGGCAGGTCTCGACGCGGCGGCCGTCCGAGCGCACGAACATCTCCGGCGAGGCCGAGACGAGAAACTCGCCCTCGCCGAGATTCATCAGCGCGCCGTAGGGCGACGGGTTGATGACGCAGAGGCGCTGGAACACTTCGGCGGGCGAGCGGTCGCAGGGCTCGGCGAAGAGCTGCCCCGGCACGGCTTCAAAGAGATCGCCGCGCGCAAAGGCCGCGCGCGCGGTCTCGACGGTGGCTTGGTATTCGCCAGGGGCGTGATCGGCAAAACCCTGGCGCGGCGTCTTCAGATACGGGCTGTCGGCGGTCTCGCGCGGCAGGCCTTCGGTCGACTTGCCCTTCCAGGCGAAATCGTAAGTGAGCACCACGCCGCGGCCGGTGGCGCGATCATAGGCGAGCAGGCGATCGGGCACATAGAGCACGATGTCGCGCTGATCGCTCTCTCGCGCGCGCTTCTGCACGAGGTCCTCGATCTGGAAGACGAGGTCGTAGGCGAAGGCGCCGAACAGGCCGAGCAGGCCGTCGTCATTGGCGGAGAAGGCGGCGACGAGATCGCGCACCAGCGACATCACGCTGGCACGCCGGGTGCGCTGGTCCTCCTCGACCGGCGCGTCGCCGCGGATGATGTGACCTGCAAGCCGCGTGGCCGTCTTCTCGGAGATCACCACGCAGGGCTCGCGCAGGACTTCGGCGAGGAAGGCGATCAGAACCTGCCCGCGTTCGCTCAGCGCTTCCAGCTTGAAATTGACGCCCGATGTCTCGAGCTTGAGCGGCGGGTCGGAGAAGCCGAGATCGAAGCTCTCATAGCGGCCCGGCACGGTCGTGCCCGAGGACAGCACCACGCCGCGGCGGCGGTCGAGCAGGCTGACGAGGTCGTCGAGCCGGCTCGCGCCGCCGGTGAACTGCTCGGCCACGCGCGTGATCGCGAGACCCGCACGGGTCACATAGTCGCTTCTGGCCGGGAGGGCAAAAACTGTCCTGTTCATGTCGTCCTCTTACGAAACTTGCCGAGGAAACGCCACACAGGACAAACGATCAGGCCGCCGCACTGCGTTGGCGACCTCAGACGATTTGGGAAAGGAAAATCGCACCGGCCACCTCGTTAGGAGGTGCGCCACCAAAGACGGGCTGGGCGGAAGGCGGTGCTCATGGGGCGGATACTCACCATGGCGCGGGGGCGGCGTCAAGAGTGAGGCAAGACGTAGCCCGGATGGAGCGTAAGCGTAATCCGGGGTTCGCGCCACAATTGGAAAGTCCCGGATTACGCTGCGCTCCGTCCGGGCTACGAGCGATTACCCCAGATGCTTCCGGAAAAACTCCGTCGCCCTGCCCCAGGCGAGCTCGGCGGCTTCGCGGTCGTGCACGGCCTGGCGCTGCTCGTTGACGAAGGCGTGCTCGGCGTCATAGCGGAACAGCTCCAGCGACTTGCCGGCGGTCTTCATGGCCTTTTCGAAGCCGTTGACCAGCTCCGGCGTGCACCAATCGTCCTTGTTGGCGAAGTGGGCCTGGAGCGGGATCTTGACGTCGGCGGGCTTGGCCGCCTGCTCGGGCGGGATGCCGTAGAACACGACGCCGGCCGCGAGCTCCGGGATCTTGGTCGCCCCGATGATGGTGACGGCGCCGCCGAGGCAGAAGCCTGTTAGCCCGACCTTGGCGCCGTTGCGCGACAGATATTGCGTGGCGCCGCGCACGGTCTGCGTGGTGACGTCCATGAAGTCGAGCGAGTTCATCTCCTTGTTGGCGCTGTCCGTGTCGTGATAGGGCACCACCTTGCCCTTGTAGAGATCGGGTGCCAGCGCGTCGAAGCCGGCGAGCGCAAAGCGATCGCACAGGCCCTTGATCTGGTCCGACAGGCCCCACCACTCCTGGATCACAACCACGCCCGGCGCGTTGCCGCGCCCGGCATTGGCGAGATAGCCCGAGGCGTCCTTGCCGTCCGGTCGCTTGAAGGTGATGCTGGTTCCCATGGTGTCCTCCGACGAGTTTGGGGGGAGCGGTTGTGGGTATTCTGGCGGGTGCAAGAGGATGACGCAATCCACACTCACGTCATTCCGGGGCGCCCGAAGGGGCGAACCCGGAATCCATCAGGCTACAGCATTGGTGAAGGAATGGATTCCGGGCTCGATGCTACGCATCGCCCCGGAATGACAGCCCAACAAAAAAGCCCCCTCGCGGGGGCTTCTTCATTTTCGACTCGTCTCGCGCCACTCAGTGCGAGCCGGCCCAGACCTTCTTCTTGGTGAAGTACATCAGGCCCGCGAAGATGATGAGGAACACGAACACCTGGAAGCCGAGGCGCTTGCGCGCTTCCATGTGCGGCTCTGCGGTCCACATCAGGAACGTGGTGACGTCCTTGGCGTACTGCGCGACCGTGGTCGGCGAGCCATCATCGTAGGTCACCTGGCCGTCGCTGAGCGGCTTCGGCATCTTGATGGCGTGACCCGGGAAGTACTTGTTGTAATAGGAGCCCTCCGGGATGGTGACGCCTTCCGGCGCCTTGTCCTCAAACCCCTGAAGCACGGCCGCGACGTAATCCGGACCCTGCTCCTGGTACTGGGTGAAGAAGTCGAAGATGAACCAGGGAAAGCCGCGCTTATAAGAGCGCGCCTTGGTGATCAGGGACAGGTCCGGAGGCGCCGCCCCGCCGTTCGCCGCACGCGCCGCCTGCTCGTTCGGGAATGGCGAGGGGAAATAGTCCGCCGGCCGGCCCGGGCGCTCGAACATGTCGCCCGCATCGTTCGGGCCGTCCTTGACCTTGTACTCGGACGCAAACGCCGCCGCCTGCGCCACCGAATAGCCGGGGCCGCCGGCTTCCGCGAGGTTGCGGAAGGCGATGTAGGACAGGCCGTGGCAGCTGGCGCAGACTTCCTTGTAGACCTTCAGGCCACGCTGGAGCGCGCCGCGGTCGAACTTACCGAAAGGGCCCGAGAACGACCATTTGTTGGCCGGCGGGATGTCGTTGCCTTCAGACGCTTTCGCACTGTCGATCGAGCCCGCGAACAACGAACCGGCGAGCGCCAGCATGATCGCGGTCGACACCATCGGCGTCGATCTGCTCCCGGTTTTGGCCAGCACCGCATCCGAGATCGAGTTCGGAACCGGTCGCGGCTTCTCGATGCGCGCGAGCAGCGGCAGCACGATCAGGAAGTAGGCGAAGTAGCAGACCGTCAGCACCCGGCCGGCAATCACGTAAATGCCTTCCGGCGGCTGCGCGCCGAGATAGCCGAGCAGGATGCAGACCACGACGAAGATCCAGAAGAACTGCTTGGCCAGCGGACGGTACTTCGACGACCTCGTCCTGGCGCTGTCGAGCCAGGGCAGGAAGGCGAGGATGATGATCGCCCCGAACATCGCGATGACCCCCGCGAGCTTGTTCGGGATCGAGCGCAGGATCGCGTAGAACGGCAGGTAGTACCATTCCGGCACGATGTGCGGCGGCGTCACGCCCGGGTTCGCCGGAATGTAGTTGTCGGCCTCCATCAAGTAGTTGGGCATGTAGAAGATGAACCACGCGAAGAGGATCATGAAGCAGGCGACGCCGAACATGTCCTTGATGGTCGCGTGCGGCGTGAACGGCACCGTGTCCTTTTCCGTCTTCGGCTCGACGCCGTCGGGGTTGTTCTGGCCGGCGACATGCAGTGCCCAGACGTGGAGCACGACCACGCCCGCGATCAGGAACGGCAGCAGGTAATGCAGCGAGAAGAAGCGGTTCAGCGTCGGGTTGCCGACCGCGTAGCCGCCCCAGAGCAGCGTCACGATGCTCTCGCCGACATAGGGAATGGCGGAGAACAGATTGGTGATGACGGTGGCGCCCCAGAAGCTCATCTGGCCCCATGGTAGCGCATAGCCAAGGAAACCGGTCGCCATCATGAGCAGGTAGATGATGACGCCGAGGATCCACAGCACCTCGCGCGGCTCCTTGTACGACCCGTAGTAAAGGCCGCGGAACATGTGGACGTAGACGGCGACAAAGAACATCGACGCGCCGCTGGCGTGCATATAGCGCATAAGCCAGCCATAGTTGACGTCGCGCATGATCAACTCGACCGACTTGAAGGCGAGATCGGCGTTCGCCGTGTAGTGCATCGCCAGGATCACGCCGGTCACGATCTGCACCGCCAGCATGAAGGAGAGGATGGCGCCGAAGGTCCACCAATAGTTCAGGTTGCGCGGGGTGGGATAGGCGACGAAGGAGGAATGGATGAGACCAAAGATCGGCAGACGCCGCTCGATCCATTGCAGGGCCGGATTGCTCGGCTGGTAGTCGGATGGTCCGCTCATGATGCGATCCTGAGGAAATAGTACGACGAGACGGCGCGAAGCTTCGGACGCGGGTCCGAAGCTCAGCCGATCTGGATTTTGGTGTCGGAAACGAACTGGTACGGCGGCACCGGCAGGTTCGCGGGCGCGGGCCCCTGGCGGATGCGGCCGGACGAATCGTACTGCGACCCATGGCAGGGGCAGAAGAACCCGTCGTAATTGCCCTCATGAGCGATCGGGATGCAGCCGAGATGGGTGCAGATGCCGATCACGACCAGCCACTGCTCGTGGCCGGACTTGACCCGGGCTTCGTCGGACTGCGGATCGGGCAGGCTCGCCACGTTGACGGCGCGCGCTTCATCGATCTGCTTCTTGGTGCGGTGGCTGATGTAGATGGGCTTGCCGCGCCAGAACACCTTGATGTCCTGGCCCTCGGCGATCGGGCTGAGATCGACCTCGATCGGCGCACCGGCGGCGATGGTCGAGGCATCCGGATTCATTTGCGAGATAAAGGGCCAGAGCGCAGCCGCGCTCCCTACTGCTGCGGCTGCCCCCGTTGCAACGAATAAGAAATCACGGCGTGTCGGATGGTCCGCCGAAGACGCTGTCGTCACGATTCCAACCCTTTCTTCTTATGCGACCGGTCGAACCGCTCCGGGGGGCGCCCATGAGGTCCCCGGAAGGCTGCCGGCGCCCGCGGCCCCCCGCGGCGGCAGAACTTTGCTTGCTCGCGCCCAAACGGGGAAAACAGCAGTCCAGAATCGTTCTATTGGCACCCTTGCCGGGCGAGCGCAAGCCCGCTATCGGCGCGGGAGCGTGCAATGCACGAATTCCCGGGCGAGCGATGTTTTATTGAGACATTTTGCCCCCGCAACCAACCTGCCACAGCCCATGCAGATAGCGCTTTTCCAACCCGACATTCCCCAGAACACCGGCACGATTCTCAGGCTCTGCGCCTGTCTGGGCGTGGCCGCTCACATCATCGAACCGGCAGGGTTCCCCGTCTCGGACCGCTCGTTCCGCCGGGCGGGAATGGACTACCTCGACCAGGTCAGCATCACCCGGCACGACTCCTGGGCGAGATTCGAGGACTGGCGTGCGGCACAAGGCCACCGCCTGCTGCTGTTCACCACCAAAGGTGCCACCGACTATCGCGATTTCCGTTACCAGACGTCGGACATCCTGCTATTCGGACGCGAGAGCGCCGGCGTCACCGATGCGGTGCTCGAGGCCGCGGACGCGCGGCTGGTGATTCCGATCCGGGCCGGCCTGCGGTCGCTCAATGTGGCCATGACCGCGGCGATGGCCGCCGGCGAGGCGCTGCGCCAGATCCGGAACCCCGAAGGTCCAAAGGATTGAGGAGAGAGAGTTGAGTTACGCGGTCAAGGAAATCTTCCTGACCCTGCAAGGCGAAGGCGCCCATGCCGGGCGCGCGTCCGTGTTCTGCCGTTTTGCCGGCTGCAACCTCTGGAGCGGCCGCGAGGCGGACCGCAGCGAGGCGACCTGCAAGTTCTGCGACACGGATTTCGTCGGCACCGACGGCACGCTCGGCGGCCGCTACGCCTCGGCTGCGGAACTCGCCGACACCATCGCCGCGCAATGGGCCGCATCCACCGCCAACCGCTACGTGGTGCTGACCGGCGGCGAGCCGCTGCTCCAGGTCGACGCCGCCTTGATCGACGCGCTGCACGCCCGCGGCTTCGAGATCGGCGTCGAGACCAACGGCACGATTGCCGCCCCGGACGGGCTCGACTGGATCTGTGTCAGCCCCAAGGGCGGCAGCGAGCTCGTGCTCCGCCGCGGCCACGAGCTGAAGCTGGTCTACCCGCAGGCGCTCGCCGCGCCCGAAGCCTTCGAAGGCCTCGCCTTCGAGCGCTTCTCCCTGCAGCCGATGGACGGACCTGAGATCGCCCAAAACACCGCGCGTGCGATCGACTATTGCCTGCGCCATCCGCAATGGCGGTTGAGCGTGCAGACACATAAATCGCTCGGCATCAGATAGGATTGTTGACGGACAGATGTGGGAATTGACGAAATCGTTCCGCTTCGAGGCGGCGCACTCTTTGTCGGGCACGACGTTCGGTGCGGCGAGCGAAGAGATCCACGGCCACTCCTTCCGCGCCGAGGTAACGGTTCGCGGCACGCCAGATCCCAACACTGGCATGGTCGTCGACCTCGGGCTCCTTCAGCGCGCCATCGAGGACGTGCGCCTGATGCTGGACCACAAATACCTCAACAAGATCGAGGCGCTGGGCACCCCGACGCTGGAAAACCTCTCGCGCTTCGTCTGGGACAGGCTGGCCCATATCGACAAGCTCACCCGCGTCAGCATCCACCGCGACAGTTGCAACGAGAGCTGCACCTATTACGGTCCGCAAGAGTGAGATTCGTAGGGTGGGCAAAGCGCAAGCGTGCCCACCAATCAGGATCACGACAAGAAATGGTGGGCACGGCGCAAGGGCGCCTTTGCCCACCCTACGGCAGGTTCGTTTCGGGAATTGAGTATGGACGCCTCAACAATCGAAGGCCGCAAGGCCCGTGCCCGCACCTGGTTCGAAGCCTTGCGCGACGACATCTGCGCGAGCTTCGAGCGGCTGGAAGACGACGCGCCGCAAAACCTCTATCCGGGCGAAGCCGGCCGCTTCAAGCGCACGCCGTGGCAGCGCACCGATCATACCGGCGCGGCCGGAGGTGGCGGCGTGATGTCGATGATGCATGGCCGCCTGTTCGAGAAGGTCGGCGTGCATTGCTCGACCGTTCACGGCGAGTTCGCCCCCGAGTTTCGTGCTCAGATCCCCGGCGCCGCGGAGGATCCAAAATTCTGGGCCTCCGGCATCTCGCTGATCGCGCATCTGCGCAATCCGCATGTGCCCGCGGTGCACATGAACACGCGCTTCGTCGTCACCACAAAAGCCTGGTTCGGCGGCGGCGCCGACCTGACGCCGGTGCTCGACCGAAGGCGCACGCAGGACGATACCGACAGCATCGCCTTCCACGCTGCCATGAGAGAGGCCTGCGCGCAGCCGAGCGGTGTCGCCGACTACGACAAGTACAGGAAGTGGTGCGACGAATATTTCTACCTGCCGCACCGCAAAGAAGCGCGCGGCATCGGCGGTATCTTCTACGACTGGCATGACAGCGGCGACTGGGACGCAGATCTTGCCTTCACCCAGGACGTCGGCCGCGCCTTCCTGAAGATCTATCCAGAGATCGTCCGGCGCAATTTCGCGACAAGCTGGACCGCTGCGGATCGCGAGGAGCAATTGATCCGGCGCGGCCGCTATGTCGAGTTCAACCTGCTCTACGACCGCGGCACCATCTTCGGGCTCAAGACCGGCGGCAATGTGGATTCGATCCTGTCGTCGCTGCCGCCGGAAGTGAAATGGCCATGAGCCTCGCCATGCCGCCGCTCCCTCGCGCCATGCTGATCGACATGGACGACACCATCCTGTCGGCCTATGGCCGGCCCGAGATCGCCTGGAATACGATCACGGCCGAGTTCGCCGAAGAACTCGCGCCGCTGCCGCCACAGCTGGTCGCAACCGCGGTGCTGGCGTTCGCGCGAAACTTCTGGGCCAACGCGGAAGCCGCATGGCGGCTGAAGCTCGCCGAAGCCCGCCACCTCACGGTCAAGGGCGGCTTTGCCGCGCTCGCGGCCGCCGGTCATCGCGCCCTGCCCGACGATCTCGCCATCCGCATCGCCGACCGTTTCACCGCCTATCGCGAGGAGGAGATGTTCGTCTTCCCCGGCGCGCATGAGGCGATCGACCAGCTGAAGGCGCTCGGCATCAAGCTCGCCCTGGTGACCAACGGCGCCGCCGACACCCAGCGCGCCAAGGTCGAGCGCTTCGAGCTCGCGCACCGCTTCCACCACATCCAGATCGAGGGCGAGCACGGCTTCGGCAAGCCCGAGGAGCGCGCCTATCTGCACGCGATGGAGGCGCTCGGTGTCACCGCTGATGACACCTGGATGATCGGCGACAACCTGGAATGGGAAGTCGTGACGCCGCAGCGCCTCGGCATCTATTCGATCTGGATCGACGTGCATGGCGACGGCCTGCCCGAAGGCTCGATCGTCAAGCCCGACCGCATCATCCGCTCGCTGACCGAGCTCCTGCCGGGGTAAACAAAGCCCCGCGAAAACAAATTATCGAAAAACAACCCCATGCACAGTAGCCGACTGCTGCAAACTCAAGGACTTACGGCAAACGCAATTCGATTTTCGATTTTACGAAATTCTTTTGACACGTCGGGCAAAACAGGGGCATGATGGCATCGTCGCGGGGTTTGCGATGAAGGCTCCCTTTGCCAGCGGCCCCGGCACTTGGGCGTTCCGTGCATGGGAATGCGCGGTCTCATCCACCGCCCCCGTTTTCCGGATGTCATGACAAATTGCTAGCTTCGCGTCCGGTCGATCAACGCGAAAGGACAATCCATGGAAGTGAAAGCCGGTGATGTCGTGATGCTGAAATCCGGCGGCCAGCCGCTGACGGTCGCGGAGGTCAAAGAGAACGACGTGCTCTGCCTCTGGATGGGCATGGAAGGCGATTTGTTCCGCGAGACGCTGCCGCTGGCCACGCTCGCGCGCGTGGAAGAGGAAGAAGACGACGAGGATGAAGACGAGGACGAAGACGACGAGGAGTAGGCACGCCTAAGACCGCCCCCTGGTCAGATCGGAGTGCTCGGCTCCGGCGCGCCCGATGTCCGCTTCTCTGCCACTAGCGGCGCAATAGCGGACATCGCTGAATGTCGCAGAAGGGCCAGAAGGGGACCTACCGATCAGTTCTGGCCGATCGTTTCCTCGCGATCGAACTGTCGAAATGACAGCTCGGGTCGCCATTTCGTCAGACCAGATCGGTGCTTCATCTTCGCAGCAGCGCGAACCCGATATTTGGTCCGAGCTGCTGCGTGTAAGCGAGGTTGATCCACAGCATTGCCAAAGGCTCGAGGTAGCGACTCATGGCCAGCGGGCCGGTGTCGATCGGGTCGAAACCGAGGTCTGCGACAAGCGCGATGACGATCTGCTTGGCGGGCGTATCGTCGCCGGCAAGTGCCATCATCAGCTTTCCACCGGGATAGTCGCTGTCTGCCATGTTGCGGGAGCCCGTGGTGCTGAACGCTTTGACGACGCGCGCGCTCGGCGCAAGCCGCGCTACGGTCTCGCCGCCTGAAGCGCCAAATCCGATCGCAAGCTCCCTTTCGGATTTGAGAGGATCGGTCGTGCATGGATCAGGACGCGCGTGCCCTACGGACAAGCGCTTCAGTGTTGGACGAGTTCCTGCTGACCAACACCGCCCTCCCTGGAGTGGTGATCCGCTCTCGCTATGCAGAGGATGCACTGCGTGAGGCGACAATCAAGGGCATAAGTCAGTATGTCCTTATCGGCGCCGGATTGGACAGCTTCGTGCTTCGCAGTACGTGGCGTCAACCGAGAGGTCGGGCTTGTCTGAACTGGAAAGTGCTCGGCGTGAACCTCCTGGCCACGGCGCGCGCCTTGCCCTCGCATGTTTCCAACGCAATCTTCTGGGCAAGCATGACATCTCCGATCGGCAGCGCGCCGATCGGCATGAAGCACAGCCCCTCCCGCACGCGGCCTCTTTCGTCAATCTCGCACACGTTCACCGACGTCCCGGCGTGGATCCGGTACCGCTTCCCACTTTCGCTTCCGACAACCTCGAAGTAGCCCCTCCTTGCGAACTGCTCCCGCTGCGCGGGCGATAGCCAACGCCGCAAGAGCAGCAGCGACCGCCCCTCTGGTGTGCGCTCGGCGCCGTGCCTGATGAAGAGCATTCGCGCCGCTCTCGTGCGGGAGCGGACGCCCGACGCCGACGGCCGAAAGCCGAACATGAGCGGCTAGCCGCCGATCAATCTGGGGAAAAAGAGGGTTTCATCCGCACTGGGGTCGAACGATCGGATCTGCGAGATCTGACCGGGACCCGTCCGGACCGCGGCGGTGAAGCCGGCATTCGTCAGCTCATAGAACCGCTGCTCCGCCTTCGCCACTTCCTGCAGGTCGCGGGGGTTGAAAGGGTGATGGCTGTCGCCGGTGCGGTCCATCACGATCTGAATCGCCATGATCGTCCTCCTCGGATTGACAATGGCCCAAGGGATCCTATCCAGTATCCGACTAACGTGACGAACTTTCAAGACAAGACCACTTCAATCCGAAGAGCGATCTGCTGCTGACCGCAGAAGACAACCGAGTTCTGGAAGTGTGCCATCATCGACGCGGTCAGCGCGAATACTGTCGTCGGCCCGCCATCGGGCCGCGACGGCCGGCTTCCTTCCGGCTGAAACCGATAAGACAGGTCGAAGAGTATCCCGCAGGGCCCGCGCGCGGCTCGTTCAGCCCTTCGAACGCATGCGGATCATGAATGTTTCATATGAATACTCCGCGATCTGCCACCAGAGATTCTCGTCGTTTCGAAAGTCCACTTGCGAATCGTAGATCTTCTTGAAATCAGGGTTGGACGCGGAGGTTTCCGTATTGACCTCGTTCGAAGCCTTTAGGCACGCTTCCATCACCGCCTGGCTGAACGGACGCAGAAGCGTCCCGTTGGCGACGAGCCGTTTGATGGCCGCCGGATTGCGCGCATCATAGCGCGCCTGAACGTCCATGTTCGCATAGCCGCAGGCCAGAGCGAGGAGCGACTTGTAAGCCTTTGGCAGGGCGTTCCACTTGTCCAGGTTGATGAAGAAATGCAGCGCCGTGCCACCTTCCCACCAGCCCGGATAATAGTAGTACCTCGCGACCTTGTAGAAGCCGAGCTTCTCGTCGTCATAGGGACCGACCCATTCGGTTGCGTCGATCGTGCCTTTTTCCAATGCGGGATAGATGTCGCCGCCTGCGATCTGCTGCGGAACCACGCCGAGCTTTGAAAGGGTCTTGCCCGCCCAACCGCCGATCCGCATCTTCAATCCGCTGAGATCTTCGACGCTGTTGATCTCCTTGCGGAACCAGCCGCCCATCTGAGTGCCGGTATTGCCGCCCGCAATACCGTATATGTTGTACTTCTTGCCGAACTCGTTGAGCATGTCCTGACCGCCGTGATCCTGAAACCATGCATTCTGCTGGCGCGAGTTCAGGCCGAACGGTACCGAGCAATAGAGTGCGAAGGTCGGATCCTTGCCGATGAAATAATAGGCGGCGGTGTGGCACATTTCGACCGTTGCATTGCTTACTGCATCGACAGCCTGCAAGGCAGGCACGATCTCGCCGCCTGCGAAGGGCTGAATTTGAAACTTGTTGTCGGTAGCTTCCGCAACATATTTCGCGATCGTCTCTGATGCACTGAAAGGCACATCCAGCGACTTCGGCCAACTCGTGGTGCAGCGCCACTTTAATTCAGGCATCGACTGGGCGATGGCTGGCGCAACAACGGCGGCAGACGCGGCGAGGCCGGCGCCTGCCGTACTTAGAAATTGGCGACGTTTCATGGCGTTTCCCCTGTGGATGATTGCGCATTGGGTAAAACCGCCGGCCCGCGGCCATTTCGACGGCAGTGCTCCTCCGGGGATCAATTTTTCATGCGGGCCTTTCTTGGATGAACCCGGCAGATATCAATTATATCAGACATAGGGATGCGCAGGAGATGCGGACAGCCACCACCTGCAAGTCAAATAGGACCGGATGGATTGGGAAGCGGCCACGCTGCATTGCGGCAATCTTGCGCCGACGAACCCCGCCTGAACCACTGACGGCGCGAAGCGACGCAATAAATGACATCACTTCAAATGGCATCACTTCGGCTTGCGTCGTCAGGCGAGATGGCGAGCGAAGGTCCAGGACCGCTTCGGGTCAAAACCGGCGGTCTGGACCGGTGCAAGCCGCTTCCTGTCTACTCGACGGCCGCCGCTTGGACGCGCATCGAGCTAGGCAGCATCGGGCCAATAAGCCCAATAAGCGAAGTCGGTGTAGAGCTCGATGACCGAAATCAAATCGCCTCTGACGCCCGAGTGAACAGATTGGGCCGCCAGCTTACAGCCTATTCGTTGGGGAGTTGAAGGCGCCTTTGACCGGCCGTCGCTGGATTGTCGGGTGCCGGTGACTCCAGGTCGAAGAGGGAGTAGCTTCGCGTATAGGAAGCCCCAATGCCGGCGGAACAAGGCCGGATCGGGACGCATCCGGCGGACAGCCCCATGGGATAGTGTTCAAAAGTGCGCTGAGTGGTGCCGACCGCGAGCAGACGGTGCGGGTCCAGAACCGTCTGCTGGGCGGTCTTGCGCCGGCGTCCTTTGAGCGGCTTCGTCCCTTCCTGCAGCCCGTTGCACTCAAGCGCCGGGCAATTCTTCAGGACTACCACCATCCCATCGAGCATATCTACTTCATCGAACGCGGCGTCGCCTCGCTGCTGGTGCGAACGCAGCGTGATGGTCCAGTCGGAATCGCCATGGTTGGACGGCTCGGTTTTGTCGGAGTGGCGGCGGCGCTCGGTATGCAGCGCTCACCCAATCGCTGCCTGATGTCGGTCCCCGGTTATGCATTGCGCATCGCGGTGCCGGACCTAAGCAGGGCCGCGCACAGATCCCCGGACATCCAGCAGCAGCTGTTCAGCTATATCCACGCGCTGTTGGTCCAGAATGCCCAGACAACGCTTTGCAGCGCCCGCCACAGCCTGCAGGAACGGCTGAGCCGCTGGCTGCTGCTCGCAGCCGACCGTCTGGACGACCGGATCATCCCCGTGACGCACGACATGCTGTCAGTCATTCTCGGTGTGCGACGCGCCAGCATCACGACGACGCTTGCGGAACTGGAACAGTCCGGCGGGCTCATCAGGCAGCGAGGTGGCATCGACGTGTGCGATCACGCCGCCCTCGAGCTTAGAACATGCGAATGCTATCAGATCATAGCGTCGGAATACCGGTACCTAAATCGCAGCGGCCTGCACGAGCACCGCATTTCCGCGGACGCCGACCTTATGCGCGCCTGCCTTTGCTGCGTCTGACGCAGCCATCCAAACAGCTTGCTTCCGGCCAGCGCCGCGCGACTTCCTCCGCTGTCAATCCTTGTACGGCAGCGTACCGAGTGACCGGCTTTAGTAGAAAGGCCGGTCCGGTCCTCAAAGCTATAGTGACGCCAGCGATAACAATATCCAGGGCGGAGCTAGACTGATCCCTCATCTGGATGAGCCTTTCTCCAACTGGCGATATCCGCAGGAGGAGTCCAGATGAGCACGGGCAATTTTTTGCGCGTCACGCGACGTCGTTTCCTGACACAAACTGGTCTTATCCTTGCCGCCGCTTCGGTGCCGTCCCTTGCTGCCCCATTCGTTTCCCGTGCGCTTGCCGACACCAAATCCATCTCCATCGTACAGTGGAGCCATTTCGTCCCGGAGTACGACAAGTGGTTCGATACGTTCGCAAAGGACTGGGGAGAGAAGAACCACGTCGAGGTCACTGTAGATCACATCCCGGTCGGCAACGTCGCCGCGCGTGCGGCCGCCGAAGCCTCCGCACAATCGGGCCACGATCTGTTCGGCTGGAACGGCGCAGGCGGCGCGCACCTCTACCGCAAATTCCTCATCGACGTGACGAGCCTCGTCGAGGCGACCGAGAAAAAGTACGGCAAGGTCAGCACGATCGGCCGGCAGATCGGTTATAATCAGGACGACAAGACCTGGTCTGCATTCCCCGATTTCTACATCAATTTCCCGGCCATGTATCGCAAGAGCATGTGGGACGAGATCGGGATGAAGCCGGACACGTGGGACAACGTGCGTATCGGCGGCGCCAAGCTGAAAGCCAAGGGCCATCCGGTCGGCATTTCGCTCGGACACAGCAACGACCCGAACACGACCTGGCGCGGCCTGCTCTGGAGCTTTGGCGGCGCGCTGCAGGACGCCGACGGCAAGAACGTCGTGCTCAACAGCAAGGAGACGATCGAAGCCGTCAAGTTCGTCACCGCGCTGTACAAGGAGGCGATGACGTCCGAAGTGCTGTCGTGGGACGACTCCAGCAACAATCGCTATCTTGTTTCGGGCATCGGCTCGCTGATCGTCAACCCGATCTCCGCCTATCGGACGTTCCAGAAGGCAAACAAGAAGGGCGCCGACGACACGTTCGTGATGGCTCCGCCAAGGGGGCCGGTACGCCAGATCATGGGCGGCGCTTCCGAATTCTACGGCATCTGGAAGTTCGCCAAGAACAAGGAAGGCGCAATCGAGTTCCTCAAATACTACGCCGATCATTGGCCGGAGGCGTTCAAGGCGAGCGAAGGCTACAATAACCCCTGCTTCGCCAATCTGGTGCCGAAGCCGATGCCGATCCTCTCGAACGATCCGACTTCGACGCCATCAGACAAATTAGCGGTGCTACAGGAGTCCGAGCAGTGGTCGGCCTCCCCGGGATATCCCGGCCCGTCCTGGCCCGCCGTCGACGAGGTCTATAACGACTTCGTTATCTGCGACATGATGGCAAAGGCGGCGAGCGGTCAGATGTCCGCCGAGGACTCGGTCAAATGGGCGCACCAACAGTCTGATGCCATTTTCAAGAAGTGGCACGAGAAAGCCTGAAGCCGTGTCCGGACGCAGCCCTCCTTTGCGCGCTCCGGCAGCCGGCCACGTTGCAGCTCATGGGCAAACACGATTGGCGCCCTGCCCAGCGATTGGCAGCAGAGCGCCATGCATGAGCTCCGGGAGGATCGATGGCAGCCGTATTGACCAGGGATATCGTCAAGAAGTTCGGCGAGATTAACGCCGTCAACGGCATCTCGCTGAGGGTGCCGGATGGCGAGTTCATGGTGCTGCTCGGCCCCTCGGGCTGCGGCAAGACGACGTTCCTCCGCATCATCTGCGGCCTCGAGCAACAGACCAGCGGCGACCTCCTGATCGGCGGCAATGTCGTCAACGACATCCCGCCCCGCGCCCGCGGCATTGCGATGATGTTCCAGAGCTACGGCCTTTATCCGCACTATACGGTACGTAATAACATTGCCTTTCCGCTGCGCACGCAGCGCATGCCCTCCCAGGACATCCAAAACAAGGTCGAGTGGGCCTCGCAGTTGCTCGGCATCGGCCATCTTCTCGACCGGCGGCCACGCCAGCTCTCAGGCGGCGAGCGCCAGCGTGTGGCGCTTGCGCGCGCGCTCGTTCGCGAACCGACCGCGCTTCTGCTCGACGAGCCGCTGTCCAATCTGGATGCCAAACTCCGTACCTCGGCCCGCCAGGAGATCAAGAACTTTCAGCAGCGCGTTGGCCTCACCACCATTTACGTGACCCACGACCAGATCGAAGCGATGGGCATGGGCGACCGTATCGCGGTCATCGATCATGGAAGGGTTCGGCAAGTGGGAACGCCAACCGATATCTATGAAGATCCTGCCGACCTTTTTGTCGCAACCTTTGTCGGCGCGCCGCCGATGAACATCGTCACCCGCAATGACGGCGGCTATCTCGGATTCCGGCCGGAGAATTTCTTGCCCAGGGACATGATTGAAGACGGAGGCGCGACCGAATTTCTGTTTCGCGTCGACCGTTCGGAATATCTCGGGTCCGAGCGCATTGTTTACGGCGTGATGGATGGCTTTGACTCGAAGCAGCCGATCACGGCGAAGTTGCCGCCAGCCCACGTCGCCGAAGGAAGCATTCGGCCCGGAGAGTGGCATCCATTCGCCGTGAAGAACAGCGCGCTGCGCCATTTCGACGCCAACGGCAATCGTCGCACTCGCCACTGAACCGGGGATTCGCCGATGGCTGTCATCGCAGAGCCTGTTGCCAAGCCGATTTCGCGCTTTCACTTCGTCCTCGACCGTCGCGAGGTACTCGAAACAATCTTGGTCGCGCCGGCGATCCTCTACGTCTTGCTATTGGTCGGCCTGCCGCTCCTGCTCGCGGTCTATTACTCGCTCAGCGCCTATACCATCTACAACCCAACTTGGAAGTTCGTCGGCCTGGCGAATTTCGAGCAGATCCTGCAAAATCCGAATTTCCTCGACACGTTGCGCAACACCTTCATCTTTACATTCGGGTCGCAATTGCTCGGCCTCGTGCTCGGAAAGTTCGGCGCCTTCCTGCTGTTGCAGCCCTTCCCTGGCCGCAAGATCGTGCGAGCGCTAATCATCCTGCCTTTTGCGGTACCGGTCGCGCTCGCCACGATCGCCTGGCAGTGGATGTTCGATTCGCTCTACAGCGTGATCAACTGGACCCTGATTGCGGCTGGCATCCTTACTCGCGAAGAGGCGCCGAACTGGCTCGGCAATCCGTACCTTGCGATGCTGTGCATTGTCATTATCAACGCTTGGCGCTTCTTTCCATTTGCCATCGTGATTTTCCTCGCCGGCATCACTG
The DNA here is from genome assembly GCF_004212635.1 of Bradyrhizobium genosp. SA-3. Taxonomy (GTDB): domain Bacteria; phylum Pseudomonadota; class Alphaproteobacteria; order Rhizobiales; family Xanthobacteraceae; genus Bradyrhizobium. The sequence goes on from NZ_PSRT01000041.1 coordinate 22,421, forward strand.
CGGTTCCGCAGGACGTGATCGACGCCGCGACGGTCGATGGTGCAGGCTTTTGGCGCCGCAACTACCAGATCATCCTGCCGATGATCCTGCCGATCATGGCCATCGGCCTGATCTTCGGCATCGTGTTCACGTTCACTGATCTTTCCATCGTCTTCCTGCTGACCCAGGGCGGCCCCGGTGGCGCAACCTCGGTGCTGGGCTTTGAAGGCTTTCAGACCGGTATTGCTTCCGGCGACGTGGCGCACGGCGCCGCGATCTCGCTGTTCATGCTGCCGGTGCTGCTAGTCGTGGTGATCTTCATGCTTCGCTTTATTCGTCGCCGGGAGATTTGACATGTCGGAGCCTTTTGCTCGCTCGCTCCGCGAAACCGGGTTTTTCCTCGCCGTCGCATTCTTCGTTATCCTGGCCGCGTTTCCGTTCTATTGGATGGTGATCACGGCGTTCAAGCAGAACAGTGACCTTTACAACGTCACCAACATCCCGTTCTGGTTCAACGAGCCGCCGACGCTGGAGCACATCAAGTACCTGTTCGAGGAAACCCTGTTCGCGCGCTGGCTGTTGAACTCGCTGATCGTCGGCGTCTGCGTTACCGCGATCACCTTGGTCACCGCGGTTCCGGCCGGTTACAGCCTGGCCCGCATGACCAGTCGCAAGGGCGAAGCGCTCGGAATCATGATCTTCCTGACCTACCTGGTGCCGCCGACATTGTTGTTCCTGCCGCTGTCCCGGATCATCGCCGAACTCGGACTGCAAAACTCGATGTGGTCGCTGGTGCTGGTCTACCCGACCTTCACGATCCCGTTCTGCTCCTGGCTGCTGATGGGGTTCTTCAAGGCGCTCCCGGTCGAGATCGAGGAAGCCGCAATCGTCGACGGCTGCAGCCTGTTTGGCGCCTTCATCAAGATGGCGATCCCGCTGTCGGTGCCGGCGATCCTGACGGTGGTGATCTTTACGTTCACTCTGACCTTGCAGGAATTCGTCTACGCGCTGACCTTCATCTCGTCGTCCGACCAAAAGCCGATCACGCTGGGCGTCTCGACCGACCTGATCCGGGGCGACGTGTTCTTCTGGGGCGAGATCATGGCGGGCGCTTTGATTGCCGCCATCCCCGTAGCCATCGCCTACAATATCTTCCTCGATCGCTTCATCGCCGGCATCACCGGGGGCGCTGTCAAATAGCCATCGTGCTGCTTCTGGCAAGGGGGTGAACCAGGCTCCTGTGCGCCGCCTTCTTGGACCCGCGCCTCGGCCGCCGTGCCGGACGCCGCGAGAACAGAGAGTCGCATCCACTGTTCGGACATCATCCGACGTTGGCGATGTGTCGGCTCAGACCAGAATGTACGTTCGGACAGTCTGGCTGCCAAATTACATCGCTTGCGCTTGTACAACTTTGAGCGTTGAATTCATCGTGATGCTACGGCGCTGCTGAACGAATACATTCGGCCGCAGCGATCACCGTCTGGTGTCTGCACCCCTCGCCGAGGTCAGGAGACGATCTGCACGGATGACGCAGCTTCTGCAAGAGGGCCGCAGCAGACTGCATGTTGGATGTAGTTCCCGCGATACAAAGGGAGGCAGAACAATGACAGTCAGTACAAGGCACCTTACCTATGTTGCCGCACTGGCCGCTATGCTTGCACCACCAGCTTGGGCGATCGCGCCGTCAGAGATCAATTCCGCTCGCATCGAGGCGGCCGAGCAGAACCCAGGTGATTGGCTGACCTATCACGGCGGCTATAAATCGTATCACTACAGCGGGCTCGATCAAATCAATGCGAGCAATGTAAAGAATCTCGAAGTCGCCTGGATCCATATGCCCGGACGTTCCACGCGGGGTCTGCAGTCGATGCCGCTCGTTGCTGACGGCGTGCTCTACTATTCGGGTTCCTATAGCCGCGTCTATGCGCTCGACGGGGCGACCGGAAAGATGATCTGGTCGCACTTTCCGGCGCTCGACGAGGAACTCGTCGCGATGCAGACGCACTCACCGTACAACCGCGGTGTCGCGCTCGGCGATGGCAAGGTCTTCGTTGGCACCGTCGACGGGCATCTCATCGCGCTCGACATGAAAACCGGCAAGGAGGTGTGGAACACGCAGCTGGTCGACTCCAAGAAGCTCACGGTCGGCTTCACGGGTGCGCCGCTGGTGGTGAAGGACACCGTCATCATCGGCAGCCAGGGCGGCGAATGGACCTCGCGCGGTCCGCTGTTCGGAGTCGATATCAAGACGGGCAAGAAGAAATGGGAATTCTTCACCGTCGCCGGCACCGAGGAAGCCAAGGCCACCTGGGGTAGTGATTCCTGGCGCACCGGCGGGGGTGGCGCATGGATGCCCGGCACCTACGATCCTGAAACCAACACCATCTGGTGGGGAACGGCCAATCCTGCACCGCTTTACGACTGGTCCGGCGCGGACTGGAAGAACAGCGGACCGCGGCCAGGCACCAACCTCTACACAACTTCGGTCATCGCGCTCGATCCCGACACCGGCAAGCTGAAATTCTATCATCAGGAGCTGCCCCATGATGCATGGGATTTCGACTCGGCAGTCGGTGAGTTCGTGATGATCGACCGCGACGGCCGCAAACTCGTCGTGCATCCGAACAAGGGTGGTTTTGTGTTCGTCTACGACCGCGCCGATGGGAAGGTGCAGAACGTGTGGCGGATCGCGAAAAATATCAATTTCGTCAAGGATATCGATCCGAAAACCGGCGAACTGATCGGTCGGCGCGACTTGACTCTCGGGAAAGCGAGCGAGCCGCTGTGTCCGGCGATTGCCGGCGGCGTCAGCTGGAACTCGGGCGCCTACAGCCCGAAGACAGGCCTGTGGTACAAGCTCGCCCAGGAATGGTGCATGGATGTGGACGTGATAAAGACCACGCCAATCACCGAGCCGATGGCGCAGCTCAATATCGGCGCGAATTTCAAGCTCGTTCCGCCGCCGGACGGAGCGGCGCGCGGTCATCTTGATGCACGTGATCCCGTGACTGGTGCGAAGAAATGGGAGGTCAATTTCGACGAGCCTCCGCTGGCGAGCGTGCTTGCGACAGCCGGCAATCTGGTGTTCGTGCCTGACTCGCGTGGTGTGCTACGCGCCTACAATGCGGAGACCGGACAGGAACTGTGGTCGCATTTCAATGGCGTCGGTCACAATGGCGGCATCATCAGCTACAGCGCCGGCGACAAGCAATACATCGCAGTGCCGGCCGGTTGGGGCGGCATGGTGGCGGACGAGTTCCCGGCCCTTTTCGGCGAACCCTTTACGAGCATGCCGAAGGATGCCGGTGCGCTCGTTGTCTTCACGCTGAAGCAATAAGAATGGTGAGGAGAGCCAGGGTGCAGTCGCCCCCTGCCTCTCCGGTCCGGATGCCAATGTTGAAGTCGATTCTTCTCATCGCCGGCATTGCGTTGTCATTGCCCTTCGGCCTCTCCGCGCAGCAGAGCCAGGCTCCCAAGCAGGATCAATCGGCCCGCGAAACCGATATCGAGGGCGGGACGATGTTCGCGACCTCGTGTGGCTTCTGTCACGAGAACGGCGGCCGCGCCGCCGGCAAAGGGCCGAAGCTCGCGGGTACGGCGCGCAGCGACGATTTTATCGTGGAGCGGATCAAGAAGGGTAAACCCGGAGCCATGCCCGCCTTCGGAGGCGCCTTTTCGGAGAGCCAGATCATGGCGATCCTGGCCTACATCCGAAGTCTGGAAGAATGAGGCCGGAGATGCGCCAAGCCGTTTTCGTAAGCCTTTTGATCCTGCTCGGAGCCACCGGTGCCGGCGCGCGCTCGCTGGAGGCGATTCGTACACGCGGGGCGCTCACGCTTTGCGCACACCCCAATGCGTTGCCGTTTGCCAGCAAGCGCGATGTCGCCCCCGGATTCCAGGTCGAGATCGCCCGTGAACTGGCGAAGCAGTTGAAGGTCGCCCTGGAGCAGCACTGGGTAGTCAACAGCTTTCAGTACCGCCGCGCGGACTGCGACGTCATCATGGATGCGATCGCGAACCCCGCGGCGCTGGCGGAGGTGGGATTGCGCATGTCGCGGCCCTATCAGCGCAGCGGGGTCGCGTTGGCCGTCCGGGCCGACTCTGGCGCGGCGTCACTGGCGGATTTGAGGCCTGGTCAGCGCGTCGGGGTGCAGGTCGGCTCGATCGCCTCCATGACACTCAGCAAGCGAGGCGTCCAAACCTCACCGTTTGTCTTCGAAGATGAAATCATGGACGCGCTTGCCAAGAACGAGATCGACGCCGCGGCGGTTACACCCGCCGCAATTGGTTGGTTCAACCAAGTTCATCCCGATGCGCACGTGCGCCACATTCCTGCTTTCGAAGACGATCCCGACTTGAACTGGAATGTCGCTGTTGGGATGCTCAGCCCAGACGAGAAGCTCAGGCAAGGACTCGACGCAGCCCTTGAAGCATTGCTCGCCGATGGCACCCTCGCGCGGATCTACGCGCATTACAATGTCGAATTGCGGTCGCCAAAATGAGCAGGGCTCCCGGCGCAAGAACTGGCGGAGCAGCCGGAATTCATTGGATGATGTTCACCATATCTTGACGTTCAACTTCGTCTCAAACAGCCTCGTGCACAAAGGAGTGCCAGCCTTCGGCATCGCACCCCCCGGGGATTTTGTTGGCCCGATTGCTCTGGATTCGGCAGGTCTCTGGGGCATTCGCGTCGGTTTGGCCGGTGCCGACGACTTCCGCGCTACCCCTATAAACAGACATCGTTACCGCGCGTCGGCATGTCTCAAACGGGCCATAAGCGGATCCGTGCACGTGCCATTCCGAAGGATGGAAATTCACTGGCTTTCCGCTATTTTGTGTTGAGCCGCAGTTCTGTAGCGGCGATCTCGAAACGAGGTTCGCGATGACCTCCAGGTCCTCGATCAGGCGGCTCGGCGCGCCGCTCGTCGCTTTTTTTCTGACCATCTGGCCGTTGGTTCCTCCGGTACATGCGATTGAGGACACTGGAAAGGTTGGCGTGGTGTCCTTTGGTCTGTACGGGGATCAAGGCGTGTTTAGATCCGAGGCGACCGGCGCGGCTCAGGTCGTGGCCGGCCGTTTCGAGACTGGACCGATCAACGTGGAGTACAATTCCAAGAAAGGGGGACGTGCAACGATCGAAGCTCTGGCCAAGTCGTTGCAGACGGCAGCCAACCGCTTGGATGCCGAGAAAGATGTTCTCTTTTTGATTCTCACCTCGCATGGCTCTCCTGATGGCCTTGCAATCAAGGCGGGGCGGCTCACAGAAACGCTCACACCATCTCGTCTCCGCGACATGCTCGCGAAGACAGGTGTGCGACACAAGGTGGTGGTCATCTCGGCTTGTTATTCCGGGATTTTTATCCCGCGCCTGGCGACTCCCGATGTGCTGGTCATCACCGCGGCCGATGACAAGCATCCGTCGTTCGGCTGCCAGGACAAGGCCAAGTGGACCTATTTTGGCGACGCTTTTTTCAACGTCGCGCTCCGGAAAGCCGTCAGCCTGAAGGATGCGTTTCTCGATGCGCGCTCACTCGTCCGGAAGCGAGAATTGCGGGAACATTTCGAGCCGTCGAATCCGCTCATGGCGGGCGGTTCAGACGTGCTGCCATTGCTTGTCGGACGCCCTTGAACAACCGGCCGCGAGCGCAGAGGCTATTGCTCGCGGGCGCATCGCCGTTTCCGGTCACCCCCGATAAGCAGACTGTTTGGCGGCCCCTTAGATTTCGCATTCGGGCCAGAAGCGGACATCTGACGGGGATCGAAGCTTATGGGCCAGCTGTGGCCTTGTTCAACGTGTCATATAAAATACTACAAAAAGCACGGCTATGATGAAAAGTAAGTCGATGCTGGAAACGATTTTGTCAACCGTCGTATAGGCCTTTGGGAGACGTCGTCTGGCCCCTTGCCCAAGCCATAGCGCTGCCGTGGCAAGCCCGACGAAAAGGCACAGGCCGGTTAAGAACGTCCACATGATCCTCTGGCCACGCACCGCGACGGTGCACCAAGGTCCGCGCACATGGTCACACGCGGACTCTATTTGATGAGCGATCCAAGGATTTTATAGCCGAACGGATGCAGGGCAAGCCTGTTCAAGGAAAGTCCGCAATGGGTCACAATCGGCAGTCTGCACCGTTGCGAGCCCCTTCCGGTCTACACCCAACAGCCGACGCTTTGACCGGCATCGAGCTAGGCAGGATCGGGCCGCAAGCGGACATCATTCAATGACCTCGTCGGCGCCGGCGAGGAGTGTCGGGGTCATTTCGAGGCTGAGCGCCTTGGCAGCCTTCAGATTGATGACCAACTGGAATTTGTTGGGCCGATAGATCGGGATGTCGCCGGGCTTGGCCCCGTTCAGGATCTGATGCACGTCGATGGCAAGGCGTTGGGCAAGCTCGCCCAGATCCGGCGCATAGCTCATCAGCCCACCTAAATCCACATAGTCGCGAAAGGGATAGATGATCGGAAGATGGAGTTTCCCGGCGAGTTCGGCAATGGAGGCGCGTTGCGCCAAAAAGGTGCCGCTCGCGTCAACCATGGCAGCGTCGAATTGCTGTGACGTCATCTCGGCAAAGGCGCGACGGAGTTGCGCGTCATTTACCTCCGGGAGGAAATTCCAGGTCAGCACGACGCCCAGGCCCTGCCCCGCTTTCTGAAGCGACAATCCGAGTGAGGTGTCCATAAAGATACGGGACGACGTCAGGTAAGCGACCTTGGCGGCCAAGGGCACCGCCTCCTTCAGGATTTGCAAGCGCTTGGCGACGATTTCGTAGCCTGCATCGATGCTGACACCCGTAAGGTTGCCTCCGGGATGCGCGAGGTTTGCAACCAATCCTGTCGCGATCGGATCTCCCATGATCGCAACAATCGGTATCGTTGTGGTGGCCGCCGCGAACGCTTCGATGAGATCGTTAAGATTTACAACGATCACCTGCGGGTCGCGGCCAACGACGGCGGCAGCAAGAGACGCAAAATGTTCGGAGCGACCCTCTGCGGAATAACGCTCGACGACGATATTGGCTCCTTCTGCATAGCCCAACCCACGCAGCGTTTCATGAAACCGCCTCACCCAGAAGGGGCCAGCAGTCTCTGTCAGCTGACCAGCGGGAATGCCCGAATGAACAAACGCAATGCGGTGCTGCCGCGGGGCCCGCTGCGCCCAACCTGGGAGCGGCCAAGCCGCTGCCGCACCGCTCAGAAGCTTGATGAACTCCCGTCGCTGCATCGCCAATCCCCGACGCTCCCAACCCGAAGCATAGGCAATTTTTTCGTGCAGGTCCAAGCGGCGGATCTCTGAGATGGTCCACAAGCGGTCCTCAGCTGAAGTTGCCGAGGAAATTCGCTGAGGGCCAACAGGCGACGTCGTTACTTGGTCTGATACACGGACAACTGAACGTCCATCTGAGCTTCGCCCGCAGCCGCTGCCAGATCGGCCCGGACCATCAAAGTTTTAGATAAAGCCGAATGGGGAAAGTCCAAAGCGACATCCAAGGTCGGCGCTCCGATCGAACCCTCGGCGACCAGTCGCAGGATGATGGCGCGAACTGACGCACGGAATCATTCCGGCATCCCTGCCTGGCGTAGACCCTGGTAAACCCGCTGGCGCTGGGCGAGAAATGCCGGCCGATCAGAGGGCTCGACGGCCTTGAACCGGCCTAACGTGAAGCCCGGATTCAGACGCTGAAACTCCGCCATTTCGGCCCGCGCGGCGGTTTCCTGTCCAGTAAGCGCAAGGGCGCTGGCGAGAAACAAATGGCCGAAGCTGCTGCGCGGATTGAGGTCGACCGACGTCCTCAGCCATGCGACGGCGGCGTCGTCGCGTCCGAGATGAAGGTTCGCAACCCCCACGAACATTTGCCACATCGCAAGGTTCGGATCTCGCGGGCTGATTTTCATCGCCTTTTGCACGTGCTCGAACGCCTCCTCGGGCTGCCCAAGGATGACTTTCGTCGCTCCAAGCATCCCATAGCTGCTGGCGAAATTTCGATCGAGCGCGATGGCGGTTTCATATTCTCCGACCGCTTGCTCAAGACGGCCGAATTGATATCGCAGGGTGGCCTTTATGTGATGCGCAAAGGCGCTCTTGGGATCGAGAGCCAAAGCTCGGTCAACTGCTTCGCCCGCCTGTCGCAGGTCTTCCTCGCGGGAGGGACTGAACCGAGCGTTGAAAAGAAACGCGCTCCCGAGGCCTACCCACGCCGGCGCACTACTGGCGTCGAGCCGAATCGCCTCCTGGAAAAGGCGGCGTGCTTCCGACACATCTTCGCCCTGGCGGGCTCTATTCATGATGGCGGTGCCACGCATCACCAGGTCCATCGCGTTGGGATTGTTCGGTCGCTGACGCAGGGCTCGCTGGCCTTCGGCATCGACCAGCTCCAGGCTCAGCGTTCGAGCAATTCGCGCTGTGATCTCGTTTTGCATCTGGAAAAGATCGCCGCGCTGGTAGTCGAAACGCTCCGCCCACAGATGCGCGCCGGTGTCGCCGTGGATGAGCTGGGCATTGACCCGCACCTGGTTCTCGGAACGCTGAACGCTGCCTTCGAGCACGTAGCGAACACCAAGATCGCGGCTCACCTGTTTTGCGTCCGCCGGCCGGCCCTTGTAGGTAAACGCCGTGTTGCGCGAGATAACAAAGCTACCCGAGATGCGCGACAGGTCGGTCGTCAGGTCCTCGGTCAAGCCATCGGCGAAATAGTCCTGCTCGGGGTCATGCGACAGGTTCGCGAAGGGCAGAACGACGATGGATAGCCGGGGCGCAGAGGCCTCAGTTGGCGCCGCAGGACCAATCGTTAAAGGCGCGGTCGCGCCGATCCGAACGGGTGGCGGGGCCCTTCCGAATTGCCACCACAAGCCGGCGGAAACGACCAACAGCACGCTGCCCGTCGCGACAAGGCTTGCGAGCAACACGCGACCAGATGAGCGGACGGCCGTCATTGGCACAACTGGCGGTGCCGCGTAATTTTTGAAATTGACCGCGAAGATCCTGACCGGGCGATCGATGTTTTTTACGCTGTGCTCCCCGCCGTCTTCGAATGTGAGGCCGGGTAATCTGTCGCGGACCTGATCATGCACAGCCTGCGATATGCACACCTCGCCCGGTTGAGCCAAGGCTTCCAGCCGTGCCGCCACGTTGACGCCGTCTCCGTAAACGTCGCCTTCGTCAATAATTACGTCGCCAAGATTGATTCCGACGCGAAACACTATGCGCTCGTTCGGCGGCAGATCGCGGTTGCGCGCAACCATGGCCTGCTGCACCTCGACCGCACACTGTACCGCCTCGACGACGCTTGGAAACTCAACCAACATCCCATCGCCGGTCGTCTTCACGATGCGGCCTAGGTGCTGGGCGATCTTCGGATTGATAAGCTCGCGGCGATGCGCCTTGAGACGCGCGAGAGTCCCCTCCTCATCCGCCCCCATCAACCGGCTGTAGCCGGCGATATCAGCGGCGAGGATTGCCGCAAGTCTGCGTTCGGTGCGGTTGCGCACGCCCGGGCCCATGGGAGCCTCCGCGCGCCCATTCTAGGACGTTCTTGTCCAGGCTGCAGCAAGCTTAACCGCACCATCTTGGTGCCTGATGCCTGCCCTGATCCGGCTTGGCCCGCCGCAAAGTGCGGGAGCGAAACTGCAGCCCGACCCATTCCGAGGCCAAAGCGGCAGAAAGGGCCACCCCGCGGTGGCCCTTTTGATTATTTTCGAAGGTTTGCGGCAAAGAACTTGGCGGCTTCCGCCTTCGCTTCCTGATCAGCTTTGGCGTCGTATCTGAGCGGCAGATTGTACTTCTTGCCGAGTTCGGTCGCTTCGGGGTTCGTGAACGCGTGCACAGCACCGGGATACTCGATGACCTGATAATCGGCCTTCGCTGCGTCGAAATCCTTCTTGAGCGCATCGTACTGCTCGCGCTTCACGAACGGGTCGTCCGCGCCGTTCAGAATGAGGATTTTAGCTTTGACGGTTCCCGGCGCCGGTGCAGGAGTGTTGAGACCAAGTGATGCGTGAAAGCCCGCAACGGCGGCGAGATCAGCGCCGGCGCGTGCCATGTTCAGCACCACCGCGCCGCCGAAGCAGTAGCCGACTGCGCCGATCCGCTGGGGATTGACCGAGCTCTGCCTGGCGAGTTGCTGCCGCGCTGCGTTGAAGCGCGCCTCCATCGCCTTCGGATCCTTCATCACTGCCCCCGAGAGCGCGCCGGCGTCCTTCGGGTTGTCGGCGGTCTTGCCGTCGCCGTACATATCCGCAATGAACGCCGTGTAGCCCTGCTCCGCGAATTTCCGTGCCTCGTTATGGATATGCTTGGTGATGCCCCACCATTCGGGCACCATGACGATGCCGGGCCGCTTGGCCTGGGTCGCGTCGTCGTAGACAACGAGGCCCTTCATCGTGGTCTCGCCATCGGTGTAGGTGACCGGCTCTTCCCTGATCGCTGCGTGTGCGCTCGCGACCATTGCGATGGCGCAAAGTGCTCCCACTATGTTCGTTCGCATGCTGACCTCCCGCGGGTTTGGCACAAGACTACATTGGCATACCAGCGACTCCTGCGCTAGGCTTTGAAACCCGTGCAGGTGCTCTCGGTGGCTGCGCCGAAATTATCCGGCGTTCGGGCGTCCAGCTTGAGGCGGAGCGTGCCGACATTGCGTGAATGATGATACTGATGTCGCCCTTGGGTCAAAATGCGAAGAAATCATCGTGAGCACGGTCCGCCACGACCAACTAAGCGGACGTTAATGGGAGGGTCTGCCACTTCGGTGTCGGGCCAGTACCGGACTCATGCACTACAGCAATCATCTCATTCGATGACCTCGTCGGCGCCGGCGAGCAAGGTTGGCGGAACAGTGATGCCGAGCGACTTTGCGGTGGTGAGATTGATGATGAGTTCGAATGTCTTTGGCAGCTCGACTGGTAGATCGCTTGGATGCATACCCTTTAGAACTCTGTCGACATAATAGGCCGCGCGGCCATAGTTCTCACAAAAGTTCAACCCATAGGACATCAAGCCGCCGGCTTCGACATATTCTCTGACCTGGAAGATCGTCGCCAATTGGTTTTGTACCGCAAACTCTGCGATCTGCTTCCGATAGGCAAAAGTGAGCGCCTCCTGTAATGTGATGAGTGCGTGGCAATGGAAATGCGAGCCCGCAGACAACAGCCGCTCCAGATCGTCAGTTGACCGGACTTCAATCGGTTCGATAAAGACCCCGGAGGCCTGTCCACCGGTTTTGAGCTCTTGCAGTTCCAACATCTTGCCAGCGTTGCCGGGATTATGCAGGACACATACGCGCGTGAGGTTCGGCGCGACCGTCTTCAACAATTCGATCAGTTTGGCGCTTGTTGATGGCAGGAAATTCGATACTCCGGTGATATTTCCGCCGGGACGCGCCAAGCTCTCGACGATACCGCTGGCCACAGGGTCACTTACCGCCGCAAAAACGATCGGAATACGGGTCGTTGCCCGTTTGGCGGCCTGGGCTCCAGGTGTAGATGTTGCGACGATCAGGTCCGGATTCAATCGGACAAGTTCGGCGGCGAACTGGGAATATCGATCAACGATGCCTTCGGTCCACCGAAGCTCCAGCTTGAAATCTTGTCCCTCAGTCCAGCCAAATTTGCGCAAACCGGACAGAAAACAAGCAAGCAGAGTCTGGCCGACAGGCGACGACGTACCGCCAAGAAATCCTACTCTCGCCGGTACTGAGCGCTGCGCCCGCGCAACGAATGGCGACACTGACACGCATCCGGCGCCAACCAGTCCGATGAACTCGCGACGTCCCATGTCGGCCTCCCGACTGCGCCGGCAACATCAGAGCAGGCTGAAGATACCATAAGTCGCTACTAGAGATTAAGGCTCTCAAGCCCCTTACGAATAATTGGTCGCAGCGAGCGACTGTCCGCTTCGGGTCAAACAGGAAAGTGACAGCCAATCGGACCCTTTTCCGGTTACCCGCTATGAGCGGACATGATGGCGCTAGGTCCGGCAGGTTAGCTCAGGCCAAAAGCCGCCTCCGCCAAATGCAGTTTGTCCGGGCGGTATTCCCGAGACGTATCAGCATCGATTTCCTGGTGTTAGATTTCCTGCTCCTACCGAACAGGAGGACGACATGCCTGACAGCGTCTACAAGGTCATTGAACTGGTCGGTACCAGCACCGACTCCTGGGAGAGGGCGGCCGCCAATGCGGTCGAGCAAGCTGCAAAATCTCTCAGAGATCTTCGCATTGCAGAGGTCGTCAAGCTCGATATGCAGCTGGATGACAAGGGAAAGGTCGAGGCCTATCGCGCCAAGCTCAACGTATCGTTCAAGTTCGAAGGCTCCTGAGCCTCAGCACCTCGCCCCGTTTGCGGCGCTTGCGGGGCGAGGATGCGTCATTGGAAACGGCGCGTTGCGCGGTCCGCCCAACCGGGCGCTGTAACCCAGCTCGGAAGTAGGCTCTGGTCCGATCGGGAGCGATATGCTTTGATGGGTGGGGGCGTATGGCGCGTGGTGGCCCCATGTACATGGTCATTCGCAAGTACACCAAGGTTCGTTCGGTCGCGGACGCCGCCCGCCGCGCCAAGAGCGGCGTCGGCGAGATCCTCAGGCAATCGCACGGCTTCAGATCTTACCATGTGCTGGATGCGGGCGACGGCGTCGGGATCGCCGTGATGATATTTGACGACCGCGAAAGCGCCAATGCAGCGAACGCCAAGATACTGGCGTTTGTTCAAGCCAGTCTGCATGACCTCGATCTTGGAGTTCCCGAAATCGCTGCCGGCGAGGTTTTGGTGAACATCGAGCCTGATGGGTCCTCGGGCATCAAGTAGCCGCAAACCTCAGCAGTTGCGTGGCGGGTACCGCCCCTCTCCATACTCATGTCGTCGACCTGATGTCCCCGTCGCGTTTGCGGCGATCACGCCCTGGGCATCTGCGTGTCGTCGGCCGGGAATATGCGACTGCACGCGCTTTTCGAGGAGCAGCAACGACATGAAGCTACACACCTCCGAAGCATTTTCCATCACAGCGATCGGCTGGATACCGCTCGTGCTTATGGGCACCGCGATGCCGCCACGAGATCCCGATGAAGACGAGGAGGAGGAAGACGACGAAGAGGACGATGACGAACCGGCGGTCGTGCGCGAGCCGGACGAAGACTAGACTAGCGCGTGTTCGGCGGTCGGCGCTATAATATCTGCCATGGGCTGGGATGCGAAAGACATAGCGCTCCTCACTAGGCTGTGGTCCGCAGGACAGAGCGCGGCGCAGATCGCGCGCCGTCTCGGATGCAGTCGTAACGCGGTCTGCGGCATGCTGACCCGTCAGGGCCTGAAGCGCGGCCACAAGCCGCCCACGGCAAGGCCCAAGATAAGGCCGCCCCCGAAGCTGAGGCCGACATCGTCGGCAGCCTGCGCCCGTCCGGTCGCAAAGAAGGTGTCGCGGAACACAGCGGAGAGGCAGCAGCCCAAGGAATTCAGCAAGCAGCAGCTTTACGCCATGCTGGCTGAGGCGGTCAGAAACACCGGCTAAGAGCTCACCGCGAACGTCGTTGCGCTTCCGTCACGGGCTGGCCCAGCTCGACGGGTTCGGCCGTCGCGTGCCCTTCCCAAGCCTTCGTCTGCTTTCAACGTCTGCTTTCAACTCAGATGGCAGCTCCGGCCAGCAAGAAAGCGCCGCCGAGCGCGACCATCACGAGCCCAGGCCAGTTCGATTTGATGCCGAAGCCGCTACCTGGCCTTTCAGGCTCCAGCGTGTCACGCCCGGAGCGAAGCCACTTCCCACCGCTGAATCGGCCTCGCCAGATGGGCTGAAACGCCATTTGGAGTACGCCGACGAAAACAAGGAGCACACCAAGCCATATGAGAGTCATGCTCACCTCCTCTACCTGCGAACGCCGATAGGTTGCTGCGCCGAGAACCGTGGTCCATTCAGCGCCTGCCCGCTGCTCTCGGAATCAGACCGACCCTGGAAGCCGCCGGACGCACCAGCGCGCCGCACGCAGGCTGGGAATAGCACTCACCGAAGCTCAGGCGACGTCTAAGCGTCCTGCTTAGTCCTCGTCCGGCTCGCGCACGACCGGCGGTTCGTCGGTTTGGTTCTCTTCATCGTCTTGCTCTTCCTCCTCCTCTTCGTCGTCATCAGGATCTCGGGGCGGCATCGTGTCGGGCATGATCGCGAAGACATGCCGGTCGATCTCAGCCGGAACCAGCTCGGGGAGTAGGGTCATGTTGTTGCTCCTCGGATGTGACCCTGGGGCACTCTACCCCTTTTCGGCGGGGGAGGCACGAAATTGGCGGCCAGCGCGGACGGTTGCGGAAGTGAAGGAGGAGGACGTGCTTTGCCTCTCGATGGCATGGAAGGCGATCTGTTCCGCGAGACCAGCGCGAGGTGCTGCGCTGGTCGGGTGCAGCCAGATGCCGGGCTGGCTGTTCAGCCCGGCGACCCGGTCCCCCGGGTTTGATCCAGCGCAAGATTCTGAATCGCTTTCAGGATAGCTTTGATCATTCAATGGTTCGTTGGAGGCCACAATGATCATTGAGCGCCTATCCCAAGAACACCGCAATATTGAGACGCTGCTCGCCGTGCTTGAGCACGAGCTTGAGATTTTCGATCGCGGCGACCACCCCGACTATGAGGTCATTCGCGCAATCATCAGCTACTTCGAACTCTATCCCGAGATTTACCATCATCCCCTGGAAGAGTTGGTCCTTGCCAAACTAGAGCTTCGGGATCCGGCTGCGGCGGCAAGCGTCGGTAACCTGAGACTTGAGCACCAAAAGGGGACCGATCGTTTGCGCCGCGTTGCTCGGGCGATCGACGGTGTCCTGTCGGATCGGGAAATCCTCCGGCAAAACGTGGACAATATCGTTCGCGATTTCATAGAGAGCGAGCGGCGTCACATCATGATTGAAGACCGCGATTTCTTTCCTGCCGCTCTCAAGGCTCTAAAGCCCGCAGATTGGAGCGAAATCGCTTCGACCTCAATCGATCATGAGGATCCGCTGTTTAGCGAGGCTGCCGAAGAGACCTTCGGCGCGCTCCGAGAGCGCATCTTGCAGATGGAGCGCGAGTCTGAAGTCGGACGACGTTAGAAGCGCTCCGCCGGTGCACAATCGAAGATAAGACACCGCAGCGCCGTCAAAGCCTCGAGCGTGTATCAGATCAGCTGCCTCGCCGCCGCCGAGATCATCACCAGCCCGCCGGTGATCACCGCGACATCCAAGATCGCGGTGTGGATGTGCGCCGGCATCCGCTCGACGAAGGCTTTTGCGAGGAACGCACCGGGGATCGCAATCGCGCCGATCAGCAGCGCGAAGGCGAGCACCTGCGCGGTCACGGCGCCGGCAAGGCCGAACACCGAGATCTTGATCAGGCCGGTGCCGAGCGAGATCATCGCATCGGTTGCGATCACCGCCGCGCCTTCGAGCCCGGCGGCCATCAGCAGCGACAGCAGGATCACGCCGGAGCCCGAGGTGCCGCCGACCAGCACGCCGTAACCGATGGAGCCGGCGGCAAGGCCGGTGTCGCCGATCCTGACTTCGCGGCGGCGCAGCACGCGGCGCAGCGGCACGCTCAGGATCAGCATGGAACCGATCACGAGCGCCGCACCCGCATTGGTCAGCCGCGTATAGCCATAGGCGCCGAGCGCCGTCGTCAGCGCCGCGCAGAGAAGCACGATCAGCGCGCGGCGGCGGTCGGCATGGCGCAGATAGGCGATGGCGCGGCTGCAATTGGTGAAGATGGCGGAGATCGCGATGATCGGCACCACGGGCTCGGCGCCGACCAGCGGCACCAGCACCAGCGGCATCAAGGCGCCGGTGCCATAGCCGGCGAGACCACCGATGATCGAAGCCAACAACGCCATCAACGCGACCAGCAGGAGCTGAAGAATCGAGATGTCGGCGAAGCCTGAAACGATGGTCACGTTCTCTCGTCGCGGCTGACGCGGGCCGCAGCTTGATCGGCGATGGAAGCGAGCGCGGCTTGCTCTAGTGGAAAATCCGCCGCGAGCCAAGCGTCCTCGGCGAGCGTCAACACGTGTCCGAGCGAAGGTCCTTCCGCCATGCCGCGCGCGATGAAATCGGCGGCCTTCAGCGGAAATTTCGGCGCAGTCCAGCGCTGCGGCAGCTCGGCGAGCGCGCGCCATCGCGACGATCCGACGTCGCCGCCGGCCCGCGCCCAGGCCAGCAACACGCGATCGTGATAGCGCTCCGCGCCGAGCCGGTAGAGCAGCCGGCGTGCATCGGCCTCGTCCTTGGTGGCCAAGCGCCACCAGCGGTGCCCCATCGAATCCAGCGCCTTGGTCTCGGTATTGGAGAGCCGCAGGCGCGTGGCGAGGCGCTTGGCATCCTCGGTCACGGCGACCGTCAGCGCGGCTAGGCGCCGCGTGCTGCTTGCGGTGAGGCCGAGTTCGCGCTCGATCGCGATCATCGTCGACAGTGGGCCGGTATAGACGACGCCCCCGGTCAGCGCCTGCAGCAATCCGCCCTCGGCCATGGCCAGCACGGCCGCGGACGCGCCGCCGGCCACCAGCAGTTTCAGCATCTCCATGCGCACCCGCTCGGCCGAGAGGTTAGCCAGGCCCGCGCGTCCCCGGATGCAGGCGAGATAGCCGTCGCGGTCTGGCTCGCCGGCGCCGAAGGCGGCGTGGATGCGGAAGAAGCGCAGGATGCGCAAATAATCCTCGGCGATGCGCTGGCCGGGATCGCCGATGAAGCGCACGCGACGCGCTCTGGCGTCCGCGATCCCGCCGACATAGTCGTGCACGACGCCATCAGCATCGACCGACAGGCCGTTCATGGTGAAGTCGCGCCGCTCGGCGTCCTTCACCCAGTCGCGGCCGAATGCGACCTTGGCCTTGCGGCCGAAGGTTTCGGTGTCCTCGCGCAGCGTCGTCACTTCATAGGGATGCCCGTCGATGACGAGCGTGACGGTGCCATGGTCGATGCCGGTCGGCACGCTCTTGATGCCGGCGGCCTTGGCGCGCCGCATCACTTCGTCCGGCAACGCGGTGGTTGCGATGTCGATGTCACCGGGCTTAAGACCGAGCAGCGCATTGCGTACCGCGCCGCCGACCACCCGCGCCTCCTCGCCGTCAGTGCTGAGCAGTTCCAGGACACGCGCAGTCCCGCCTGCGGTCAGCCAGGGCGCATCGGCAAGTAAAGGCTCCGCGCTCATCGGTCGGCCCCTATTTTTCCACGCCCGGCACGAGCTTGCCGTTCTCGATATGGGCGGGAACGTAGGTCGAATCCGGCGCTGCGCCGGAGAAATGCGCGAGGCCGATCAACCCCGCGATCACCAGCACGATCGCCGCCAGCGCAAGGCGCGCGACGATCGCAACCGGCCAGGAGGATCGCGCGAACAGGCCGGTCCGGGTGGCGGCCAGGAACAGCGCATAGACGGCAAAGGGGATGAGGAAGATTCCGATCTCGGTCAGAACCGTCCGGATCATGATGAATAGATCCGCTCATAAAGCACACGCAGCATACCCGCCGTCGCACCCCAGATGTAGCGTTCCGCGAACGGCATCGCGTAATAGAACCGCTCCATGCCGCGGAATTCCTTGCTGTGCACCTGGTGGTTCACCGGGTTCATCAGGAAGGATAGCGGCACTTCGAACGCGTCATCAACCTCGGAATGGTTGATGGTGAGCGCAAAGCCCGGCCTGACCCTCGCGACGGTCGGCAGGATGCGGAAGCCGAAGGCGGTGCCGTAGAGATCGAGATAGCCGATCGGCTCGATGAAGTCCCGCGACAGCCCGACCTCCTCCTCGGCCTCGCGCAGCGCCGCATCGAGCGGGGAGGCGTCCATCGCGTCGATCTTGCCACCGGGAAAGGCGATCTGGCCGGCATGGTCGTTGAGATGCGCCGAGCGCTGCGTCAGCAGGATGGTCGGCTCGGGATGGTCGACCACCGCGATCAGGACCGCCGCCGGCCGCACCGGCTGCTCGCGCGCGATGATCTCCAGCATCTTGTCGGTGCCTGGATCGCCGGAGGCGGGAATGATGTTCGGATCATAAAGGCCGGGTGGGACGTCGAAGCCGAGCCTGGCCCTGGAGCGGGCGAAGAAATCCGCCGCGCTGAGCGCGACCGGATCGTGCTTCAGGATAGTTTTGTTCAAAGCGCGGCCCTCACCTGCTCCGCGTCGGCCATGGCGAAGAATTCGCCGGCCGACTCGACGCCGAACATCGGCTGGCCATCGACCATCCGCTCCTCGCCCATGTCAACCAGATCGTAATAGAGCGCGCGGGTGACCTTGGCCCAGAGATCGGCGCGGACATGAAGATAGGGCGTCAGCCCGCCGTCCTTCGCCTGCTCGAAGCGCAGCCGGCGCGCAGCATCGCAGGTCACCCAATCGTCGACATTGGTGCGGAAGCTCAGCACGCGGTGGCCGCCCTCGCCGTGCTTCAGCATCTCGACCGCCATGAACGGCGCGTCGTCGACGCGAATGCCGACCTTCTCCACCGGCGTGACCAGGAAATGCTTGTCGCCCTCGCGCTTGAGGATGGTGGAGAACAGGCGGACCAGCGCGTGACGCCCGATTGGCGTCCCCATGTAGAACCAAGTACCATCAGAGGCGATTCGGATATCGAGATCCCCGCAAAACGGCGGATTCCACAGATGCACCGGAGGCAGGCCCTTTTTGGCGCCTTCGGCATTGGCAGCGCTTTTGGCGGCGGCAGTCAGCCCCTCGAGACCGCGATCGGCACTCTGCCCTTGGTTCGCCATGGTTTGCCCTGACTTTGTCATTTGGCACGATTGGTGCAGGTCTACGTTGTACCTCGGTGAGCGGTTCCACTCCGGATGAGTCCGGTGTGCGAGGTCGCCACTTCGTGATGCCGTACATAACCCGAAGCCGATAAGGTGGGGATGGGTTAATTCAACGAATACATGGCCTTCCTGCAAGTCTAGCATAGCGCCCATGATCCGACGGATGACCTGAAGTGATGACGCAAGCAAGCCGCGTGGCAGGCTGAAGGAGCGAGCGAATGGCGGAAAGTGTCGAGAAACTCGAGGACGGTATCGTCCGTTCGGCCGAGCAGGTGTCGAGCCAGATTCGCGCGGCGAAGGAAGCGATCGCGTCCGTCATCTTCGGCCAGGATCGCGTGATCGAGAACACGCTCGTCACCATCCTCTCCGGCGGTCATGCACTGCTGATCGGCGTCCCCGGCCTCGCCAAGACCAAGCTGGTCGAGACGCTCGGCGTCACGCTTGGCTTAGATGCCAAGCGCATTCAGTTCACGCCCGATTTGATGCCATCGGACATTCTCGGCGCCGAGGTGTTAGATGAGAGCACCGCGGGCAGGCGCGCCTTCCGCTTCATTGCAGGTCCGGTGTTCGCGCAGCTCCTGATGGCCGACGAGATCAACCGCGCCAGCCCGCGCACGCAGTCGGCGTTGCTGCAGGCGATGCAGGAGCAGCACATCACGGTTGCGGGTGCGCGCCACGACCTGCCGAAGCCGTTCCACGTGCTCGCCACGCAAAACCCGCTGGAGCAGGAAGGCACCTATCCGCTGCCCGAGGCGCAGCTCGACCGCTTCCTGATGGAGATCGACGTCGATTATCCCGATCGTGACGCCGAGCGCCGCATCCTGTTCGAGACCACCGGCGCCGAGGAGACGCTGGCCAGGGGATCGATGACCGCCGATGCGCTGATCGCCGCGCAGCGGCTGATCCGTCGCCTGCCGGTCGGCGATTCCGTGGTGGAGGCGATCCTGTCGCTGGTGCGCTCGGCCCGTCCGGGTCCCGACGCCGGCGAAGCCGGCAAGTTCATCGCCTGGGGACCCGGCCCGCGCGCCAGCCAATCGCTGATGCTGGCTGTGCGCGCGCGTGCGCTGATCGACGGCCGTCTCGCGCCCTCTGTCGACGACGTGCTCGACCTCGCCGAGCCCGTGCTGAAGCACCGCATGGCGCTGACGTTCCAGGCGCGCGCCGAAGGACGCACGATTCCGGACGTGATCCGGCAATTGAAGACACGGATTGGTTGATGGCGGCAGAGAACGGGCACACAGCAAAGGAGATCATCGCGATCCGACGTGCCGATGGCGAAAGCCGCACGCTCGCCGCTTCGCTGCCGCGCCTGGTGCTCGAGGCCCGCCGCGTTGCCGCCAATGTCATCCACGGCCTGCACGGAAGGCGCCGCGCCGGCTCCGGCGAGAACTTCTGGCAGTATCGCCGCTTCGTCTCCGGCGAGCCGGCGCAGAACGTCGACTGGCGCCGCTCGGCGCGCGACGATCATCTCTATGTCCGCGAGCTCGAATGGGAAGCCTCGCACACGGTCTGGATCTGGCCCGACCGCTCACCCTCGATGACCTTCGCCTCCAAGACCGCGCGCGAGTCCAAGCTCGAACGCACGCTGATCGTCGCTTTCGCGCTGGCCGAACTGCTGGTGTCCGGCGGCGAACGCGTCGGCATTCCCGGGCTGATGGCGCCGACCGCAAGCCGCAGCGTCATCGACAAGATGGCGCAGGCGATGCTGCATGACGATGCCGACCGCCTCAGCCTGCCGCCGTCCTTCGTGCCCTCGGCGCTCGCCGAGACGATCGTGCTGTCGGATTTCTGGTCGCCGATCTCCGAGATCAGGGCGACACTCGCAGGGCTCTCCGGCTCCGGCGCGCATGGCACGATGGTGCAGATCGTCGATCCCGCCGAAGAGTCGTTTCCGTACTCCGGCCGCATCGAGTTCGTCGAGCCGGAAGGGTTTGGCGTGATCACCGCCGGCCGGGCCGAGAGCTGGGTGCAGGATTACACGGCGCGGCTCACGCTGCACCGCGACCAGATCCGCGCCGAGACCAACAAGCTCGACTGGCTGTTCACCACGCACGCGACCGACCGCTCGGCCGCCGAACTGCTGTTGTTCCTGCATGCCGGCCTGCAGGTCAGCAAGTCGGGCGCGCGCACCACGACGATCAAGGCGGGGCCGGCCGCATGATGGGATTGCCGTTCGCCTTCACCGAACCGCTGCTCCTGATCGGCCTCGTCAGCCTGCCCGTGCTGTGGTGGCTGCTGCGGGTGATGCCGCCGCGACCGCGCCGGATCGAGTTTCCGCCGACGCGGCTGTTGTTCGACATCGCGCCGCGCGAAGAGACGCCCTCGCGGACGCCGTGGTGGCTGACCGCATTGCGCCTGCTCGCGGCCGCGCTGGTGATCTTCGCCGCCGCTGGCCCGATCTGGAATCCGCAGACGGGTCTTGCCGGCAGCAAGGCGCCGCTGATGATCATGTTCGACGACGGCTGGAGCGCGGCATCGCACTGGGACGTCAGGATCAGGGCCGCCGACGAGCTGATCGCCAACGCCGACAATGACCGTCGCGCCATCGCGCTGGTGCCGCTGTCCGAGCCGAACCGCGACATCACCCTGATGCCGGCGGGTGCGGCGCGCGTCGCGCTGCGCCAGCTCGCGCCAAAGCCCTATTCGATCGACCGCGTCGAGACCCTGGCCGCGATCGACCGTTTCCTCAAAACGACCGGCGACTGCGAGATGGTCTGGCTCTCCGACGGCGTCGACACCGGCCGCGGCGAGGAATTCGTAGCTGGCCTCGGCAAGACCATCGGCGATCGCAGCCTGACCGTGTTCGAAGGCGGCACCTCCGCGCCGCTGGCGCTGGTCGCGGCCGAGAACGCCGCCGCCAGGATGACGGTGAAGGTGCTGCGCACCGATAGCGGCATCGCCGTCGGCACCGTGCGCGCGCTGGATCAGAAGGCCTCGCCGATCGGCGAAGCCCGCTATTCCTTCGGGCCTCAGGACAAGGAGACCGACGCGGCGTTCGATCTGCCGGTCGAGCTGCGCAACGACATCACCCGGCTCGAGATCTCGGGCGAGCGCTCCGCCGGCGCGGTGCAGCTGCTGGACAAGCGCTGGCGCCGTCGCGCCATCGGCATCGTCTCGGGCTCGACCAGCGAGACCGCGCAGCCGCTGCTGGCGCCCACCTTCTATCTCACCCGCGCGCTGGCGCCGTTCGCTGACGTGCGGCTCGCCGACAAGGGCTCGCCGCAGCAGGGCATCACCCAGTTCCTCGACCAGAAGCTGCCGATGATCATCCTCGCCGATGTCGGCACCATCGCGCCTGAGCTGCGCGAGCGCCTCAATGCCTGGATCGATCAGGGCGGCGTGCTGGTGCGGTTCGCAGGGCCCCGGCTGGCGCAGGCCGAAGACGATCTCGTGCCGGTCAAGCTGCGCAAGGGCGGCCGCACGCTCGGCGGCAGCCTGACCTGGGAGAAGCCGCAGCATCTCGCCTCCTTCGCCGCCGACGGTCCGTTTGCCGGCGTCGTGGCCCCCAAGGACGTCACCGTGAGCCGCCAGGTGCTGGCCGAGCCCGACGCGGTGCTCGCCACCAAAAGCTGGGCCTCGCTGGAGGACGGCACGCCGCTGGTAACCGGCGAGCATCGCGGCAAGGGCCTGGTCAGCCTGTTCCACGTCAGCGCCGACATGCGCTGGTCGGATCTGCCGATGTCAGGCACCTTCGTCGAAATGCTGCGGCGGGTGGTCGACATGTCCGGCTACACGTCCAAGCCGGCGCCGGGGTCGCGGCCGAGACGACCGCCGAGACGGTGGCGCCGCTGCACATCCTCGACGGCTTCGGCGCCTTCGGCCCGCCGCCGGCCACCGCAAAACCGCTGCCCGCGGATTATCGCGACCGCGCCACACCCGATCATCCGCCGGGCTTCTACGGTCCAGCCGAAGGACCGCTCGCCGTGAACACGCTTGCCGCCGCCGACCGCATCGCAGCCCTGAACACCGCGAGCCTGCGCGCCCGGCACGCCACCTACACCAATGCCGAGCCGCGGGACTTGCGCGGCTGGCTGCTGTCGACGGCGCTCGCGTTGTTCCTAATCGACGCCATCATCGTCGCGCTGCTCGGCGGCGGGATTGCCGCGCTGCTGCGCCGCCGCGCTGCGCCAGCGATGATCATCTTCGCCCTGGTGCTCGCAGGCGTCGCGGCGCTCTCGCCGACGCCGGCGCGCGCCGACGGCGTCACGGACGAGTTCGCCATGAAGGCGGTGTCGCAGACCCGCCTTGCTTATGTCGTGACAGGCAATGCCGACGTCGATTCCATCGTCAGGGCGGGGATGAACGGGCTGACGCTGTTCCTGGCGCAGCGCACTGCGCTCGAGGCCGGCGATCCCGTCGGCGTCAATCCCGCGCGCGACGAGCTCGCCTTCTTCCCGCTGATCTACTGGCCGATCGTGCCCGGGGCGCCTAAGCCGCCGCAGGATGCCATCAACAAGATCGACGCCTACATGAAGCAGGGCGGCACCGTGCTGTTCGACACCCGCGATGCGATCGAAGCACCGCCCGGCGCGAACGGTGCGGCGCAGACCCCTGCCATGCAGACGCTGCGCGAGATCCTGTCCTCGCTCGACGTGCCCGAGCTCGAGCCGGTGCCGCGCGAGCACGTGCTGACCAAGACCTTTTACCTGCTGCGCGACTTCCCCGGCCGCTTCGTCACCGGCCAGACCTGGGTTGAGACCCTGCCGCGCGACGAGGACGAGGACAGCGCGCAGCGGCCGGCGCGCGGCGGCGACGGCGTCTCGCCGATCATCATCACCTCGAACGACCTAGCCGGCGCCTGGGCGGTGCGGCCCGACGGCCAGGCCATGCTGCCGGTGACCGGCGGCGACACCCGCCAGCGCGAATTCGCCTACCGCGCCGGCGCCAACATCGTGATGTACACGCTGACCGGCAACTACAAGGCCGACCAGGTGCACGCACCGGCTCTGATCGAACGGCTGGGGCAATGATGCGAGCTTTGGAACTCAATGCTCGCCAAAACAAAGCCGTCATGGCCGGGCTTGTCCCGGCCATCCACGCCTTGCCGCGAGGCATGAAGAACGTGGATGCCCGGGATAAGCCCGGGCATGACGATGCCGAGAAAGCATCGACATGAATTACGGCATCGCGTTCACGCCGCTTGTCCCCGGGATCGTGCTCTGGCTCGCGCTGGCCGCGATCGTCGTCGTCGCGCTGGTGCTGCTGCTGGCGCGCGCACGCGGCGCGGCGGTGCGCGTCGCCGCGCTGGCGCTGTTCCTGCTGGCGCTCGCCAATCCCTCCTTCACGCGCGAGGATCGCGATCCCCTCACCTCGGTCGCCGCCGTCGTCGTCGACAAGAGCCCGAGCCAGAATTTCGGCAACCGCAATCGCGAGGCAGCGCAGGCGCAGGAAGCGCTGGTCGACAGCCTGAAGAAGATCAAGGGCCTCGAAGTCCGCGTCGTCGATGCCGGACAGGCCGACGGTGAGACCGACGGCACCAAGCTGTTCGGCGCCCTCGCCTCGGCCTTGTCAGACGTGCCGGTCGACCGCGTGGCCGGCGCGTTCCTGATCACCGACGGCCGCGTCCACGACATTCCGGCGAACGCCGCCGCGCTCGGCTTCCAGGCGCCGGTGCAAGCGCTGGTCACCGGGCAGAAGGACGAGCGCGACCGCCGCATCGCGATCACGGCGGCGCCGCGCTTCGGCATCGTCGGGCAGACCCAGACCATCAGCTACCGCCTCGACGACCAGGGCGTCTCTGGCGAGCGCGCCAAGGTCACGGTCCGCCGCGACGGCGAAGTCATCAACGAGCGCACGCTATCGAGCGGTCAGGCCGCGAGCGTCGACGTCGACATCAAGCATGCCGGCCCGAACATCGTCGAGATCGAGGCTTCGCCCCTCGAACGAGAATTGACGCCGGTGAACAATCGCGCGGTCGTCGCCATCGACGGCGTGCGCGACAAGCTGCGCGTGCTGCTGGTCTCGGGCGAGCCGCATTCCGGCGAGCGCACCTGGCGCAATCTGCTCAAGTCCGATGCCAGCGTCGATCTCGTGCATTTCACCATTCTGCGTCCGCCGGAGAAGCAGGACGGCACGCCGATCAACGAATTGTCGCTGATCGCGTTTCCGACCCGCGAGCTGTTCCAGCAGAAGATCAACGAATTCCAGCTGATCATCTTCGACCGCTATGCCCGCCAGGGCGTGCTGCCGATCGCCTATTTCGACAACATCGCGCGCTACGTGCGCTCGGGCGGCGCGGTGCTGGTCTCGGCCGGCCCCGACTACGCCTCCAACACCAGCATCTGGCGCACGCCGCTGGATTCGGTGCTGCCGGCCGAACCCGTCGGCGTGACGGAGAAGCCGTTCTACGCGCATCTGTCCGACATCGGCAAACGCCATCCGGTCACGCGCGGGCTGGAGGGCTCGGGATCCGAGCCGCCGCACTGGAGCCGTTTCTTCCGAACCGTCGACACCCGCAATGCGGTCAACCCGCCTGTGATGACCGGGGTCGACGGCAAGCCGCTGCTGTTCCTGTCGCGCTTTGGGGAGGGCCGCGTTGCGCTGCTGCTGTCCGATCACATCTGGCTATGGGCGCGCGGCTATGAGGGCGGCGGCCCGCATCTCGACCTGCTCAGGCGGATGTCGCACTGGCTGATGAAGCAGCCGGATCTCGACGAAGAGGCGCTGCGTCTTCAGGTGCAAGGCAAGGATCTCGTGGTGGTACGCCAGACCATGTCGGACAGCGTCCAGCCGGTGAACGTGACCTCGCCGTCGGGCGTGTCGCACGATCTGACGCTCAGCCCCGGCGATCCCGGCGAGTGGCGTGCCAGCCTGCCGGCGAACGAGCTCGGCCTGTGGCAGGCCACCGACGGCACGCTTAAGGCGCTGATCAATGTCGGCCCGACCAATCCGAAGGAGTTTTCGGAAGTCACCTCCACCACCGACACATTGAAGCCGCTGACCCAGGCGACCGGCGGCAACGCCGTGCGCGTGGCCAGTGGCTCCAGCGTCGAGCTGCCGCGCATCCTGCCGGTGCGCTCCACCAGTGTCTTCCATGGCGACGGCTGGATGGGGGTGCGGATGCGCGACGCCAGCGTCGTGAAGGGCGTCGGCGTGCTGCCGATCTTCGCCGGCCTGATCGGCCTGTTGCTGCTGCTCGGTGCCTTCGCCGCGACCTGGGTCCGCGAAGGGCGCTAATCTCAAGCATAGTAAAGGCTCGGTTGGTGTTCGGGGTTCACCTCTCCCCAGCGGGGAGAGGTCGAATTGCTTTGGCGCGCAATTGCGCGCCAAGCAATTCGGGTGAGGAGCCGCAGCGCACCGTAAGACCGTAAGCCCTCACCCGGATCGCATCTCTCGATGCGATCCGACCTCTCCCTACGGGAGAGGTGAACACTCGGCTCATATCGATTCAACCAATACTCACCTCGCTTGAGTTACCCGAACGACACATCGCATGACCGGGCCGCGCGGCTCGCGCCGGCGACAGTTGACATTCGCTGATCGATCGGGCGATGTTACTTTGTAACGCCGCGATGCCAGGGGATTGGCCGCGCGGTGGTGGGGCGCTTTCGGATGAAATGGTTTCGGTCAAATGTGAGGCACGCCGCCCGGCTCGCGCTGTTCGCGATGCTGGTGCAGTTCGCGCTGACGTTCGGCCACAGCCACTGGTTCGCGCAGGCAGCGGCCTTCGCCCAATCCTCGCTCCAGCAGACGGACAGCAAGGACATCGCCAAGGGCGTTGCTGCGATCGACCGCGCCGCGGTCCAGAAGCAATCGCCCGCCCGTCCTGACCGCGAGCATCCCGGCGACGACAATTGCGCGATCTGCGCCGTCGTCGCGCTGGCGGGCACAATCGTTTTCGCGACGCCGCCGGTGCTGCTGCTGCCGCAGGCGATCGAGCTGCTCCACCGCACCACCGATGCCGAATTCATCCATCTGAAATCGGCCGGCACGGCGTTCCAGCCCCGCGCCCCTCCCGCTTCCTGACCTCCAACGCTTGATCACGCCCAGCCTCGCCGCATGGCGAATGCCCGGGAGAAGTTGAAGTCGAATTCCGTCGCACCGCGACGGCAGGCCGCCTCCGATCAACAGACCATCATGCGGACGGCCTGACTGGAATCAGGACCATGTCATTTCAATTGCGACGCGCGCAGCGTCTTGGCGGAGCAAGCCTGCTCCTGCTCGGTGCCGCCGCCACGCCCGCCTTTGGCCAAGAGCCTGCGCAAGACAAATCGGCGACCGAGATCCCGGCCGTCACCGTGACGGCGCCGAGCCCGATCGTGCGCCGAGCGGTGGTGCCGTCCCGCACCCCGGGTCGCGGCACGCGGACCGCACGTGTGCGCAGCCGCCAACAAACGGCGGAAGCGACGCCCGCAGCCCCCGTGCCTGCCGCGCCTCAGCAGGGTGTGCTGCCTATTGTGACCAACCAGTTCGCGACCGTCACGGTGGTGCCGAACGAAGAGATCCGCCGCGAGGGCGGCGGTCAGCTCGGCGATCTCCTATTCTCCAAGCCCGGCATCACCGGCTCGAGCTTCGCGCCCGGCGCCTCCAGCCGGCCGATCATCCGGGGTCTCGACGTCAACCGCGTCGGCATCGTCGAGAACGGCACCAATGCGGGTGGCGCCTCCGATCTCGGCGAGGATCATTTCGTCCCGATCGATCCGCTCGCGACCAACCAGGTCGAGGTGGTGCGTGGGCCGGCTGCGCTGCGCTACGGCTCGACCTCCATCGGCGGCGTCGTCAGCGCCACCAACAACCGGATTCCGGATGCGCTGCCTTCCTGCGCGCCGTCATTCCAGACCTACGGCCTGCCGACCAAGGCGCCGCTCGCATCAGCCGCGACATCGCCTTGCGTCACTGCCGAGACGCGCACCGCGTTCAGCTCGGTCGATCGCGGCGTCGAGAGCGGCGCGCTGCTCGACACCGGCGGCGGCAATTTCGCCTTCCATGCCGACGCCTATGGCCGCACGACGTCCGACTATTACATTCCGAGCTATCCGTACTTGTTCGACCAAACACGGCCAGTCGGCAATCGCCAGCCGAACTCGGCAACGCGGTCGGATGGCGCGTCGATCGGCGGGTCCTACATTTTCACGGGCGGCTTCATCGGCGCGTCGATCACGCAGAACGATTCGCTCTATCATATCCCCGGCATCGATGGCGCCGATCACCGGACCCGGATCGATGCGCATCAGACCAAGATCAACGTCAAGGGCGAATATCGCCCGGATGGCGCCGCGATCGATGCGATCCGTTTCTGGGCGGGCGCCACCAATTACCGTCACAACGAGTTGGGTCTCGCCGATCCCGCCGATCCGACAACCGATGGTGTCCGGCAGACCTTCACCAATCGGGAGGAGGAGATTCGTGTTGAAACGCAGCTGATGCCGTTCAATGCACGCTTTGCCGAGGTGACGACTGCGTTCGGCTTTCAAGCAGGCCATCAGGAGTTGACTGCGCCGAGTCCGGACGATCCCGGCGCGCTGTTCAATGGATTGTGGGACCCGAACCGCAACTACCGCGTTGCCGGCTACGTCTTCAACGAGTTCAAGTTCAGTGAACAAACGAGAGCGCAGATCGCCGGCCGCATCGAGCATGTCGAGCTGCACGGCTCGACGCCGGATTTCCCGGCGGATTTCCTGCCCGACGGCAGTCCTCAAACGAGCATCGTCCGCAATCCGTCCTTCACGCCCAAGAGCGGCAGCATCGGCCTGTTGCAGGATCTGCCGGGCGGCATGGTCGGCAGCATCACCGCGCAATATGTCGAGCGCGCACCGAAGCCGGCCGAGCTGTTCTCGCGCGGCGGCCACGATGCGACCGCGACCTTCGATATCGGCAATCCGAACCTCACCATCGAGACCGCCAAGTCCGTCGAGGTCGGCGTGCGCAAGGCGACGGGACCGCTCCGCTTCGAGGCGACGGTCTACTACACGCATTTCGACAATTTCATCTATCGCCGCCTCACCGGCGTGATGTGCGACGGCGATTTCGCCTCATGCGGTGCGCCCGACGCCGAGCTGAACCAGGCCGTCTATTCGCAGCGCAACGCGAACTTCCGCGGCGGCGAGTTCCAGTCGCAGATCGACCTCGGCGCATTCCAGGGCGGGATCTGGGGCATCGAGAACCAGCTCGACGTCGTTCGCGCCACCTTCACCGACGGCACCAACGTGCCGCGGATTCCGCCGCTCAGAATGGGCGGCGGCGTGTTCTGGCGTGACGACAACTGGCTGATGCGCGTCAACCTACTGCATGCCTTCGCGCAGAACAACGTCGCCGTGATCGCGGAGACGCCGACGGCGGGCTACAATCTGTTGAAAGCGGAGGTGAGCTACAAGACCAAGCTCAACCCCAACGCCTTCGGCGCGCGCGAGATGCTGGTCGGCCTCGTCGGCAACAACCTGCTCAACGAGAACATCCGCAACTCGGTGTCCTACACCAAGGACGAGGTGCTGATGCCCGGCATCGGCGTGCGGGCATTCGCGAACTTCAAGTTCTGACCTGGAGTGTGTCGGGGCCTACAGGCCCCGACACACTCCGCCTCCACATCGTCATTGCGAGCGCAGCGAAGCAATCCAGACTGCCTCTGCGGAAAGATTCTGGATTGCTTCGCGGAGCCTGTCATCGGGCCGCGCTTTGCGCGGACCCGGTGGCTCGCAATGACGGAGTACGAGGCGACGCAGCGGCCCTTCCAATCCACAGCGTCGTAGCCCGGCCCCTACCCCCGCGCCTTGCTCCAGTCGGGACCGACCGCGCCCGACACGCCTTCGAAGGCGCCGTCGACGAGCTCGAACACCAGGATACGGGCGGCGTCGACCGGGCCCGGCATGGTGACGCGGCCCTTGGGGACCGGCTTGAAGCCGACGCGGCTGTAATAGGGCTCGTCGCCGACCAGGAGCACGATGGCGTGGCCTTTTTCTTTGGCGTCCTGCAGCGCGCGCTCCATCAGGAGACGGCCGATGCCGCGGTCGCGGAACGGCGGCTCGACGGTGAGCGGTCCGAGCAGCAGCGCCGGCGTGTCGCCGATCAGGATCGGCAATTGCCTGACCGAGCCGACCAGCAGCGTGCCGATACGTGCGGTGAAGGACAATTCGAGCAGATGGTCGACGTGCTCGCGGATGCGGTAGGCGCTGAGCACGAAGCGGCCGGGACCAAAGGTGCGCTCGTGCAGGCGTTCGATCGCCTGGGCGTCGCCGGCGGCCTCGGGAAGGATGGTGAGTGAGAGATCGGTCATGTCAGTTGGCGGGATAGCACCTGAACGCAGCGCGGTCCATCGGGCAGCCAAGATGCTCAGTTCCCTTTTCAGCGTCGGCGGGAGAGGTGTTCTGACTCGCCGGCTTGCATCCGTTGACCGACTGGCACAACCACCCTCAGCGCCACGTAGCAATCAGGGGCTTGCCGCCCAGCACTTCCGCGATCCGCAGCCGTGTACCGGGCGTGGTCCCCTCGGGCAGCGCCGTGGTCGCGAAGAACCCGCATTCGACGATCTCGTGGTTGGGCGCGGGCAGGCGGTCCTGGCTGAACTGCCTGACCACATAGACCGCGACGTGGTCGCGGCGGGAGACGTGGCTGTTGAGGAAGATGCCGTGCAGCACGGCATCTCCGATCAGATCGATGTCGCCCTCCTCCTTGAGCTCGCGCCGCAGCGCGTGCGCCATGGTCTCGCCGAAATCGACGCCGCCGCCGGGCAGATACCAGCCGCTGACGTAGCTGTGCCTGACCAGGAACACCCGGTTCTCCGCGTCAAGCACCACGGCGCGGACGCCGAGCGTCATGCCGCGGACCAGCAGGAAATAGACATGAAAGATGCGCCGCAGCAGCGGCTCGAATTTTCGTCGAATGGTGTTCAGACGTTCTCCCATCAGGCTTTCCTTGACGCCCCCTTTGAGGCCCTGCTTGCGCGCCGGCTGCGACCTTGCCATTACAGCGGAGCAATAGCGAGGCAATCGCGCGCCATGGCCCCCTTCACGCTCGCCCATCTGTCCGACCCGCATCTGCCGCCACTGCCGAAGCCGCGGCTGATCGAGCTCGCCGGCAAGCGCGCGCTCGGTTACGTCAACTGGACGCGCAACCGGCACAAATACCAGCGCCGCGAGGTGCTCGACGTGCTGGTTGCCGACATGAAGGCCCAGGCGCCCGACCACATCGCGGTGACGGGCGATCTCGTCAACCTCGCGCTGGAAGCCGAATTCGCGCCGGCGCTGGCCTGGCTCGAAAGCGTTGGCCCGCCCGACCGCGTCACTGCGATTCCCGGCAATCACGACGCCTATGTCAGCGCAACGAGTCATCGCTTCGGCGAGACCTTCCTGCACTACATCGCCGCGGACACGATCGATGCCGTGGCTTTCCCAGCCGTCCGCCGGCGCGGGCCGCTGGCGCTGATCAGCCTGTCCACGGCGGTGCCGACCCTGCCGCTGATGGCGACGGGCACGCTCGGGCGCGATCAGCTCGCCTCGCTCGAACAAGTTCTCAAGCGGCTCGCCGCGGAAGATGTCTTCCGCGTGCTGCTGGTGCATCATCCGCTGAAATCCGTCGCACGCCAGAAGCGGATGACGGACGCGGGCGAGCTGCTGGCACTGCTCAGGCGCCACGGCGTCGAGCTGATCCTGCACGGGCACGACCACATTCATTCGACGATGTGGTTCGAGGGCCCGAACGGCAACATTCCCGCGCTCGGCGTGCCCTCCGCCTCCGCGCTCGCGCACGGGCGCTACCCGGCGGCGGCGTATAATCTGTTCACGATCGAGAAGGACAATGCCGGCTGGCGCTGCGAGCATACGGTGCGGAGCCTGGGGGCTGGATTTCGGATGGGACAGATCAAGCATGCGCGGTTGATTTGAGACCATCGTCATTCCGGGGCGCGCGGCAAGCGCGAGCTATGATGCGCAATTGCGCATCAGAGAATCCATTCACCCGCACGCGCTGCGTCCCGATGGATTCCGGGTTCATGCTTCGCATGCCCCGGAATGACGGCGAAGAGAAATTCACCAGCTCCGTAGGACTGCCAGCACGGCAACGCCGAACAAGGCGGCGGCGCCGAGGATGAAGCCGAACACGAACGGCCACAGGCGCGAGCGGCGCGGCGGCTCGGTGGCCGGTGCTTGCGGTTCGGGCGGGACCACCATCGCATGCTCGCGCTCGATCATGCGCCGCGCGACATAGTCGGTGACGGCATCGACGATAACAGCCGTGTCGTGCGATTCGGCGAGCACGATGCGGCCGAAGCGGGTGTCCTGGACGAAGCGGTACATCCGCTTGTCACGCCCCATCATGATATGGGCGACGACGTCGATCCAAAGCCTGGGCGTATCGCCCTGGCTGATGCCGCGGTCGAACAGGTCGATCTTATCAGGCACCTGCGCGAACAGGGGATCGAGCGCGTCATTGAGGATCTCCAGCCGGGCCACCTCGGCGTCCCTGAGATCGACGACCACGCCGGTCCGGTCGGCGGCCTCGATCCGGGCGCGCAACAGCGCATCGCGCAGCCGCACCGGGCGCGGCTGGCTGGGATGGATTCCGCTGGTTTCGGGCTCTGACATTGTCGGCCTCGTCCTCAAACACCATGGTTAACCTATCAGCAACCACAGCGCCCGCAAAGGGCCCACAATTCCAGATACTTACGGCACCCACAGACGTTTCACCCGTGCCAAAAACAGACGATCCCACCCAGGCAGGGCCTGGATGGGACCATCCGTCCTTGGACGTTTTCTTAGTTCAGTGCGTCAGGCCGAGACCCGCGACGGCTCTTCCACGATGGAGAAGCGGACGCCGGCCTTGTGGCGGCTCTCCTCCGACACCTCGCGCCAGCAGTCCTCGGCTTCCTTGCGGGTCTTGAACGGACCTTTGACCTGGGCCGAGCCTTCCACGAGCTTGTGAAAGTTCATCGAACCGAACTCGCCGCCGATCACCCAGAAATTGCTGCCTTTGGTCATTGTCAGTCTCCTGTCGAGAGTAGCCCGATGCGTTAGCCGAACTGGTTCATCGTATTGTGGGCGCCGCCCGCCTTCAGGGCAGCTTCGCCGGCGAAGTACTCCTTGTGGTCGTCGCCGATGTCGGAGCCGGCCATGTTCTGATGCTTCACGCAGGCGATGCCCTGACGGATCTCGGCGCGCTGCACGTTCTTGACGTAGCCGAGCATGCCCTGCTCGCCGAAATACTCGCGTGCGAGATTGTCGGTCGACAGCGCCGCCGTGTGATAGGTCGGCAACGTGATCAGGTGGTGGAAGATGCCGGCACGCTTGGCCGAATCCGCCTGGAAGGTGCGGATGCGCTCGTCGGCTTCCTTCGCCAGCGGCGTGTCGTCATACTCCGCCTTCATCAGCTCGGCACGGTTGTACTGGCTGACGTCCTTGCCGGCTTCCTTCATCGCGTCGTAGACCTGCCAACGGAAGTTGAGGGTCCAGTTGAACGACGGCGAGTTGTTGTAGGCCAGCTTCGCATTCGGAACGACCTTGCGGATGCGGTCGACCATCTTGGCGATCTGCTCGATATGCGGCTTCTCGGTCTCGATCCAGAGCAGGTCGGCGCCGTTCTGGAGCGAGGTGATGCAGTCCAGCACGCAGCGGTCTTCGCCGGTGCCGGGGCGGAACTGGTAGAGGTTGGAGGGCAGCCGCTTCGGACGCATCATCTTGCCGTTGCGGTTGATGATGACGTCGCCATTCTTGGCGTTCTCCGCCGTCACTTCCTCGCAATCCAGGAAGCTGTTGTACTGGTCGCCGATGTCGCCGGGCTTGTGGCTGACAGCGATCTGCTGCGTCAGGCCGGCGCCGAGCGAGTCGGTGCGGGTCACGACGACGCCGTCTTCGACGCCGAGCTCGAGGAAGGCGTGGCGGCAGGCCCGGATCTTCGCGAGGAAAACGTCATGCGGCACGGTGACCTTGCCGTCCTGGTGGCCGCACTGCTTCTCGTCTGAGACCTGGTTCTCGATCTGGAGCGCGCAGGCGCCCGCCTCGATCATCTTCTTGGCGAGCAGATAGGTCGCCTCCGCGTTGCCGAAGCCGGCATCGATGTCGGCGATGACGGGCACGACGTGGGTCTGGAAGTTGTCGATCTTCCCGATCAGCTCCTTCTCCCTGGTCTTGTCGCCTTCCTTGCGCGCCTTGTCGAGGGCGCGGAAGATGTCGTTGAGCTCGCGGGAATCTGCCTGACGCAGGAAGGTGTAGAGCTCTTCGATCAGCGCGGGCACCGAGGTCTTCTCGTGCATCGACTGGTCGGGCAGCGGGCCGAATTCGGAGCGCAGCGCCGCGATCATCCAGCCCGAGAGATACAGGTAGGTGCGATCGGTCTTGCCAAAGTGCTTCTTGACCGAGATCAGCTTCTGCTGGGCGATGAAGCCGTGCCAGCAGCCCAGCGACTGGGTGTACTTGGTGGGGTCGCCGTCATAGGCAGCCATGTCGGCCCGCATCAGCGCCGCGGTGTAGCGGGCGACGTCGAGGCCGGTCTTGAAGCGGTTCTGCAGGCGCATGCGTGCGACGGCCTCGGCCGTCACCCCGTTCCAGGTCGGCTGGGTCTTAAGGAGCGTCTGAGCCGCCTCGACCTCGCTCTGATACGAAGCCGGGCGCAGGAGGGTGCTGATGCCGCGGGGCTGATAATTCATGGCCTGATCCTTTTCGCTGACGACGGCTGTTTTGCCATCGACATTTTTGACAGTGCATTGCGAAATGCGTGTCAGGAGCTAAACGCGAAAACGGAAACTTCGTACAGGTGGCTTGTCTTTTATTGGTGATGTCATGTAACATCTGAACGTGTAATAGATGTTAGTTTGTAAATCTTGTAAATTATAGGTCAGTGAGACTGCCCTTGATGCACACGGAGATCTGAGAAATGGCCGCCGATTCCGGCAAGAAACTCTTCGTCGGCCCGCGCTTCCGGCGGATCCGGCAGCAATTGGGGCTGTCGCAGACCCAGATCGCCGAGGGACTCTCGATCTCGCCGAGCTATGTCAACCTGATCGAGCGCAACCAGCGCCCGGTGACGGCGCAGATCCTGCTGCGGCTGGCCGAGACCTATGACCTCGACCTGCGCGACCTCGCCACTGCCGACGAGGATCGTTTCTTCGCCGAGCTCAACGAGATCTTCTCCGACCCCTTGTTCCGCCAGATCGACGTGCCCAAGCAGGAGCTGCGCGACCTCGCCGAGCTCTGCCCGGGCGTGACCCATGCGCTGCAACGGCTCTATGCCGCCTATACCGAGGCGCGCCAGGGCGAGACGCTGGCGGCGGCGCAAATGGCCGACCGCGACGTCGGCACGCGTTATGAGGCCAATCCGGTCGAGCGTGTGCGCGAGTTGATTGAGGCGAATCGCAACTATTTCCCGGAGCTGGAGCAAGCCGCGGAAAATCTTCGCGACGAGTTGGACGTGCCAGCAGAGGGACTCTATGCAGCGCTCGCTGCGCGACTGCGTGAAAAACATTCGATCCAGACCCGCATCATGCCCGTCGACGTGATGCGCGAGACGCTCCGGCGGTTCGACCGCCACCGCCGCCAGCTCCTGATCTCCGAGCTGGTCGACCCGCCCGGCCGCGCGTTCCAGCTCGCTTTCCAGCTTGGCCTAGGTGAATGCGCGCAGCATCTGGAGACCATCATCGGTCGATCCGGCCCACTCGACGACGCGCCGCGGCGACTGTTCCGCATCACGCTCGGCAATTACTTTGCAGCCGCTGTCATGATGCCCTACCCGGCATTCCTCGCCGCGGCCGAGGCGCTCAATTACGACATCCACGTGCTGGCGCAACGCTTCAATTCCGGCTTCGAGCAGGTCTGCCATCGCCTCACCACCCTGCAGCGGCCGAACGCGCGCGGCATTCCGTTCTTCCTCTTGCGCGTCGACAATGCCGGCAACGTCTCCAAGCGCTTCTCCTCCGGCACGTTCCCGTTCTCGAAATTCGGCGGCACCTGCCCGCTGTGGAACGTGCATTCGACCTTCGACACGCCGGACCGCCTGCTCAAGCAGGTGATCGAGCTTCCCGACGGCACGCGCTATTTCTCGATCGCGCAGATGGTGCGCCGTCCCGTCGCGCCGCATCCGCTGCCGCAGCCGCGCTTCGCCATCGGCCTTGGCTGCGAGATCCGTCACGCCGCCCGCCTGACCTACGCTGCAGGTATCGACCTGGAGAAGACCGAGGGCACGCCGATTGGCGTCAACTGCCGTCTCTGTGAGCGCGAAAACTGTGCCCAGCGCGCCGAGCCACCGATCACGCGCACGCTGATCCTGGACGAGACGACAAGAAGGGTGTCGAGTTTCGCATTCTCGAATGCACGGGAGTTGTGAGGGGGGCGCTGCGAGTTTTGACGGAGGGCGCAGGCCAAAATTTCGGTGTCGTCCCGGCCTAGCGCGCAATTGCGCGCGGGGGCCGGGACCCATAACCACAGGGAGAGGTTTGGCGAAGACAGGCCACTCCGATGTCGCGCCACAACTCCTGCCTGGGAGTATGGGTCCCGGCCCCCCGCGCGCAATTGCGCGCTAGGCCGGGACGACACCGGGGAGAGAGCTCAGCCCAACCCCTACGCCAGCGTATGCACGATCACCGGCCCGGCCGCAGCACTCGCATGTCCCGCCAGCAGCGGCCCCAGATCCTTCTCGATCCAGGCGATCGCGCGCCGGTTCGCCTCCTCCGCCTGCTCGAACTTGTCGAAGATCGAGATCGCGGTCACCGTGTCGTCGCCGGCATAGACGACGTAATAGGCGCGGAAACCGTCGACGTCGCTGATGATCGGAACGGCGCCGTCCTTGATGCGGCGCGCCAGCTCTTCCGCACTCCCGCTTTTCGCCTTGGCCTGACGGATGGCGGCATACATGGCATCCTCCTTCCGGGTACTGATGTGAGGGCCTGGTGCCCGAAGCGGATGTTACGCCGAAGCGCGCCGCCAATCCACGCTTGGTTAACCCCGCCCTAATCCGCCTCCACGATCTGCAACCAAGGATTAAGCACGCCTCAACATCGGTGCCTTAGTCTTGCCCCACTCACTTTTCGCAAACAACGGTGGCCTATCCTGCCGGGCGAAGTGAGATCAGGGGGTTCATCATGCGCATTGCGTTGCTGCTGACCGCAACCATCGTCGGCGCGCTCTTCGCCAATCCATCCATTGCCGGATCGCTCGATGCGTCCACTGACGCAGCCCAGCCGCTGCCGCCGGGCTTCCAGAGCTACCGCGGCTACATGTTCGACTTGTCCGAGAATCGCGACCGCAAGGATGTCGACAAGCTCACCAACAATCTGAAGAGCCAGATCGACGTCGTCGAAGGCGTCGGCCTGTCGCCGCGCGTGCTGCGCTTCTTCCACACCGTTCCGATCGTCGCGAGCGAGCTGGCCTGCCTCGACGAAGGTGCCGCGACCGCGTGCTACGGCCGGGTCACGCCGGACATCCAGCGCAGCGCTCCCCGGACGCTGACGGTCTGGGACCCCAGCCAGCAGCGCTGGACCAATCCCAATGCCGTCGACCTCGCGGTCGATTCGGGCCTCGGCGTGATCATGCTGCGGCCCGACATGATGCGTTACGAGAAGGAGGCCGTGCTGCTGCACGAGCTGCTGCACGCCTATCACGCGCGGCTGTTGCCGGACGGCTATGCCAACAAGGGCGTGATCGCCTACTATGCCCTGGCCAAGTCCAAGGACATGCTGCCCAAGGAATCCTATGCGATGAAGAATCCCATGGAGTTCTTTGCCGTGACCGCGAGCATCTTCCTCTCCGGAAAAAGCGAATTCCACGATCCGAAGTCGCGCGAGACGCTCAAGGAGAAGATGCCGGACTATTACAAATACCTGGTCGGCGTGTTCGGCTTCGATCCCGACCCGGCAGCCTCGAGCGGCCCGGTCGCCTCGCTGAAGTGAGGCAGACGTCGCGCTTCCTGCGCCAGACCACATCAGAGCCGCGCGAAATGCGCGGCTTTTTTGTTTTGTCAGCCGGAAGCTGCGGATGACGCGCAGGCGGCAATTGCCAAGGCGGGGCTCGATCTGCATAGTCCCGCCCGCATCGATACCGTTTTCGAAGGGGATAGAACAACATGGCGGACGCCGACCTGGATGTCGTGATCCGGCAACTAGCCAGACAGCTGCATACGGGCCTGATGACCCGCGCCAAGGAGCGGCGGGATCGCTTCAACGGCCTTGCGGCCAAGGCCAAGGGCAAGGAGACCTGCGACCGCTTCAAGATGATGGCCAAGGCCACCCTGGAGCAGGCCACCGCCGCCGCCAAGCGCCTGCAGATGTCCGCCGACAACGTCGCCGACAGCTACGCCCGCGCCATGCGCCTCGCCGCCAGCACGCCGGTTGCGGCCAAGGTGGAGAAGAAGGCGAAGGAAGAGAAGCCTGAGAAGAAGGCCGCGAAGGCGAAGAAGGCGAAAGCCAAGAAGGCGAAGTAGTCGCGGAGCTTCTGCCTTCTCCCCTTGCGGGAGAAGGTGGCATAGGCGGCCTTCGGCCGCCGTTCTTGAAAATGCCGATGCTTCGCATCGGCTATGGCGCCGGATGAGGGGTGCTATCCGCTCGCGAGACCGTTCGTGAGGATAGAGACCCCTCACCCGTCTCGCCGCTTCGCGGCGAGCCACCCTCTCCCGCAAGGGGAGAGGGAAAGCAGCGCTTGTGTCGCAAAAATCTCTACCGCCTCGGCGCGGCGAGCCGGGTCGGCTCGACATTCGAAAGCTCGGCGAGCTTGGCGCGGGCCGCCTCGCGGG
>NZ_PSRT01000042.1 GCF_004212635.1 Bradyrhizobium genosp. SA-3
TCAGTATTTTCGCGTTTCCCACCCAAGTCATTGAACCATAAGACCTTTTAGAAAAGAACGATCGTGAACATTTGCGAACAAATGCAGAAAATCGCCGCGTAGCGTTACCATAGCGTTACCATATGGTTTGAGGGTAGTGGTGCAGACAATGAGGCATTCGGGCGAAGCTCCAAGCTGGTACGACTACCTGACGTTCTACGACAAAGAACTGCCGAAGCCGATCGGACCCTGGGGCTGGGCGGTGCAGATGATGTACGTGGATCTGTTGGTCAGCACAGCGGCGCTGACCGGGTGTCCGTTCGATGACACACGCGCCAAATACGTCTATCGCCACAACCCCAGCGGCTGGCCCGACAATTATTTGCGCCCGAAATGGATGATCGCTCAGGCGTGGCTCATGCACCAAGGCATCATGGTGACGCCCACGCTGCAGGTGACGAGGCGGCCGAGCGTCACGCTGAAGCGTTCCGCCTGACGAACACCCCGTTCCGTTTTTGTATCAGTCTAACGTCGAAGCTGATACCTTGATGAAATTTTGATGTAACCTACGCGGAACGTTTAAGGAACGTTACCTGTAGAAGTTATTGGAGGCCGAGGCTTGGATCGGGACCAAGTTGTCGAGCACGGTGATGCCGCGGTCCCGCAACAGGGCCGCTATGTCGGCCTCGGTGGCCTTTCCGGTGGCCAGCAGCTGATCGGTCTTGAAGTCATCGACTACGAACGCCTTGCCGGCCGCGCGGCAAACAAGGTTGTTCTGCCTGCAGAAAACAGGCCCAGGAATTTTCGACACCCTAGCCGCCGCGGCGGTCATGGCGTCGGCTGAAGCCTCATAGCGTGCCCTGAACTCAGGACTGAACAGCACGAGCGCGCTCTCTTGTCGGCCGGACGCAACCAGGCGCAAAGCTAGCAGCGCAACCAACACTATGCGCGCTCGGTTGGCGCCGATCATCGACGCCACTGGCGATACGCTGGCTCGCGCAAACGCGCAGCCCACGCCAATGCCGAGCGCGATGAGCAAATCGAATTCGGCGTTCCCAAACACACCGTCGCCGAACCACTGCAGCGAGCAAGAGAACAACCCAACTGCGGCGTGCAAAGCTGTGAACCGTGCAGCATAACCAGCTCGATCGAACCAAGCCCATATGGCCCAGATGATCGCTGCCAGGGCCGCCCACTGCAGGTGCCCGATCTGACTGATAAGGTGGCCGACTGAGTAGGCGCGGGCGGTCAGCAGGTTGGCAAAGAACGGAGGTCCGAACATCAGATCACACACGCCGAGTCCAACGACGGTCACAACGGCGCTGATCGATACTGGCCGGACGGCCGCTCGCCAATCTCGCAAGCACATCCAAAGGATCGCGGTGACCGGCACGGCGATTATGTTGTGTTTCCAGAAGCCCGCCACGACCATTACAACGAGCGGCAGGACTGGTGATCGCCCTGCCCTATCTCGGACCAGGAACCACACCAGGCCAGCGCCCATGATCGCCTGCCCGACAATCTGTGGGTCGTTCGCCCCGACGTAGCGCGTCTCATTGTGCGCCATGATGGCGACGAACCACGCTGCGCCGACCACGCCCGCGAGCAGCGAGCCCGCCAAGATTCGGACCGCCAGGGTGATCTCTGCCGCGATAGTAATAAGCCCGATGATCGATAAGGCGCGCCCGACAAATAGGCTGTCGCCGAACAGCTTGCCCAACCCACCGACTACAAAGAACGAGAGCGGTGGGTAGTTGTTAACGACGAGCTGGTCCCCGTCTGGGTAAAGCGGCACGCCAGTGGTAACGGCGGCATCCTGGTGGAAGGCGTTCCACGACTCAGTGAACCATATTTCTACAGGGAACTGGGCGCGCCAGATCGGCCAGATCATAAAGTAAACCGCGAGCGCACCCAAAACGCCCGCGGGCAAAATATGCCTGTGTTTCATGTGTACCAGCCCCACGGGGCTGATACTCAACTACCGCGCGAGGCGCAAGGGATAGTTGCACCCTCGGATCACCTAATGTTACTTACCCATTACCCTGGGAGGTAAGCATGAGAGTCGGTTTGGGGGTTTTAGGGTTTCTCGCCGTGGCAGCACTCGGCGTCGTGGGAGGGCTCGAATGGGCAAAGGCGCAGAATCGGGCGCCTAAGATCTGGCCAGATTACGTCTGCAACGAGATCGGAGCTTATTCGAAAGAGCTCGGCGACATGAAGCAACCTGCCGACGTCAAAGTCGTCGCGCAGGCTCCCCTCATGAAGCTCTGGCAGGAGCGCTGCAACTAGCGCTTCTTGTTCCAGCCGCGGTTGGCGTGCTGACTCCGCACGCGGAGATTCGAGCGGGCGTTGCTCCCGCCGTCCTTGACCATCTTCTTGTGGTCGATGTCCTTGCCGGCGATCGCCTTGGCGCCGAGCTCCTTGCGCATAACCGACCGCGCTTGATTCCGCTGTGACCGATCCTTGATGATCTCGGGGCGGTGATTGTAGCCCCGATCCATCTTGCGAATCTGGTCCGGCGTGCGGTGCGAGCTCGGGTCGCGCCGCTGTCCGTTCGCCGCCATTAGCACTTACCCTTGATCATGCCGCCCTTCGAGAATTTCGGCATGCTCTTCGCCTTGCCCTTGTTACTGTAGTCCTGTCGATTCTTCGGACCGATCACGCCGTCTTTGGTCTTCTCGCCGAATTTGACTGGTTTGCTCTTCTTCGTCGCCATGGTTACCTCAGGGGTTATAGGTGGACTGTGCGGTTTTGAGGAAGTCTTTGTCCCGACGGGTGGTCGTGATCGCGTTACCTTCCTTCTTGCGACGGTCGGCGTAGCTGGTGAGCTGCTGCATCGAGATCTGCTGATCGCGCGGCTTACCCTTATTGAAGCTCTGAATCTTCTTCCAGGCGTCCAGCTTGTCTGATGGTTTCGCGGAGGCCCAGCTCGACATGAGCTTGCTGCGCTCGTCCTTGTCCTGGCGCGAAGCACTGAAGAACGCACTGTTCATAGCGCTCTGCTCCGCCTCACGGGCCGGCGTGAAGCCAGCCGCGCGCGTCACCGCCTCGCGCACAGAATACGGGCTCATCGTCTCCTTGCCGGTCGAGCCCTTCTTGCCTTCCGACATCTGCCGGTAGGCGCGAATGCTGTCCGCGGCAAACTTCATCGGCACCAGGAGCTCGGCCGCTTTGGTGAAGTTACCGGCGGTGAGCTCGTTCATGCCCTTGACCCAGTCGCCAACGAGGGCGACCGGCGCGCGG
Organism: Bradyrhizobium genosp. SA-3; assembly: GCF_004212635.1. Classification (GTDB taxonomy): domain Bacteria; phylum Pseudomonadota; class Alphaproteobacteria; order Rhizobiales; family Xanthobacteraceae; genus Bradyrhizobium. The sequence goes on from NZ_PSRT01000042.1 coordinate 3,220, forward strand.
CGACCGTGTCGAACATCCACTTCTTGACGTCGGCCTCTTTGTTGCTGCGCGGCTCGCCGAACGAGCTCAGCGAGTCCAGGCCCACGCGCGAGCTCAAGTCGATGCCCAACGCCCGCGGCAAGCCCTTCGTGATGATCTCGCCGCCGGTCTTGCCGAACCAGTTGCTAGCCGTCTGGCGCACCTTGTCCTCGACGTCAGACCAGCCCGTCGACGTCAGACCGGCCGCCTGCGCCCCCATGAGGAGGTACTTGAACGGCTCGGTCGGCAGGCCCAACGCACCAGCCATCGCGACGTGCGTCGCGGTCAGACCAGCAAGGGTCTTGAGCGCTTCCGCGCGCTCGCCCGGCTCGGCGTTGCGGAGCGCCTTGCCGATGTTGCTGCCGATCAGATGGTACATCATCTGACCGTACTTCTTGAACTGCAGCGAGAGCTTCGCGACCGGGTGGTTGAACAGCGGCGCGGTGTTTGTGGCGCTATAGAGACCCTGCGTGTTGTTGACGGTCTCCTGAGCCTTCGCCATCGCCTTCTCATGGCCTGCGCCGCGCGCGAGCTCGAGGCGATAGGTCGCCAAAGCAGTAACGCTGCGGTTCATCATTTCGATCGATGCCGGCATCTGGCGGGCGATGCCCTCCATGTAGCCGAGGCCCGAGTCCAGCCGACCCAGAGCGCCAGCGCGCGACTTGATCAGGCGCGACACTTCCATACCCGCTTCTGGATCAATGCTTCCGCGCTCGGCCAGGTAGTCCAGCATGGCGCGCTCCTTCGAAGAGAGGCCACGCTTGATCTGGCTCAGAAGGTCCGTCGTCTCCGCCTGCCCGTCCTTCGCTTTTGCGATGGTGTCCTTGACGCCTGCCTTGATCAGTCCGAGGCCGGACACGTCGCGGTAAGCGCGAGACAACGCATCGAAGCTGCGCCCGACGCCATAACGCCCTGCCAGCGTCGGCATGGTCACCATGGCCGGCTGCATCGAGTTGATGATGTTGAACGCCGGCGAGAACAGCTTGTCCATGAAGCTGAGCGTCATCACCCGCTTGGTGATGCTGTTCCAGGCGCCGCCTTCGTCGAACACATTGGCTTTGGCGACGCGCTCTTCGATCTCGTTGGCGATGCTCGAGCGCGCCAGAGATTTGTTCTTGGAGTTGTCCTGCGTGACGGCGTCGCGCATCTCCTTCACGGCGGCTTCCAGCTGCGGCTGGTGCTCCAACTTCGCGAGGTAACCGGCCGTCGACTGCGCATAGTCGAGCGTGTTGCGCGTCAGGTCGTTGCTGGCACCCTCCACGTAGCGGCGGGGAAGCCGCTTGGACTGGATGCGAGTGGAGCCGAGGAAGCGGATGCTCGCCTCCGTCAGCGCGCCCTTGAGCTCGCGACGCTGGTCCGCGGTCATGTCCTGATAGCCCTTACGCTTCTCCAGCGAGGCCACAAGCGTTGCCATCTGATGACTCAGGAGGTCGCGATTCTCGCCGCCCTCGAAGCGGCGCTCCTCAACGCCGTCGACCTTGAGACCCTGCTTAGCGAGCTCGTAAGCGGCCGCCTGGGCTTCGCGAGCCGTCTCGAAGAACTCCACATGGCGGCTCTGCACCGCGACGCGGAAGCGCTGTTCGGACTGCACGTCGTTAGCGGTGACCTTCGTGCCATCCGGATAGTGTGTCTCGCCGGTCGCCGGATCGACCCACACGCTCTTGATCTCCGGCCGGGTGTCCTGCTTTTCGGCGTAGGCGATCGCCTCGTCGCGCGCGTCCTTGCCGGCGAATTCGAACTCGTTGTCGGAGAGCTTCTTCGCACCCTGAGGAGCGGCCACATCGTACGTGGCGCGCACGACGTGGTTGCCGCGGCGCATCAGCGGGAAGTACGGCCCTTCGATCTTGGAGAGCTCTTTCGCTTCCTTAATGAGCTCCAGAGTTTGTTCGCCAAGAGTAGCAGCATCAGCGTCAGTAGTGCGATCCTCATGGATGCGTCGTGCCAGCGCGTCATCGTCGACCCCTAGCGCCTTCAGCACGCGGTTCTTGATGATGCCCAGCGACATCGCATTCTGCTGAGCGGTGAAAAAGCGCATGGCTTCCGAACGAGCGGCCTTGAGGTCTTCGGGCAACTCGGCGAAGCGAGAAGCAAGATCGCTATGCTGCGCCTTGGCCCATTTGCCCTTGAGGGCGTCCTTACCGAGATGCGCCTGCGACGCCAGATCGCGATCGGCGAACACACCAGCCATGGTCTCGTCATGCACGAGAGTTGTGAACTTCTCCCACATGGACTTACCCGAGGAGTCGACTTGGGCTTTGTACTTCTTCTCCAGCGAGTACAGCTTGTCGACGATCGGCTCGCTCTTCTTCAAGTTGGCTAGCGCCTTGACGCGCATCTGTTCGATGGTGTCCGCCACCTTCCGGACCGGGTTGTTACCCCCGAAGTAATGCTCCGCCGCCTGCGCGATCTGATCCATCGTGCGAGCTTTGAGCAGCCACGGCTTGCCCTCTTGATCCTGGACCTTGGCGCGGTCCTCGGCCCACCTCTGGACAGTGTCCCTCGCCTCGCCGATCAGGCGCTCGGTGAGCGCGTGTGGGTTCACGGCAATCTTGACCGGGACCGGTTCGCCGGCGGTGCGGCGGCGCTGCACGTCAAGGTGCGCTCGCTCGAACTGCGTACCGAGGCGCACGATGCCCTCGATCATCCGCTCGCCCTGCGGTACGCGACCGATGCTCTTTTCGAGCGCCTTACGGACCACATGCACGAACGCGTCCCACAGCGACATCTTCTGGCCGGGGATGCGCAGCGCCGCCGCGAGCTCGCGCGACATCGGGACGGTCGCGAGGAAGTCCTGAACCTTGGGGTTCGACATGGCCTCGGCCACGAACTCATGCACGTTCGTGAACGCGTACTTCGTCGCCGCGGCGAGTTCGTCGTAGTGCTCTTTGCCGCTGTGCTTGAGCAGATGCGCCTTGGTCTCGGTCATCATCTGCTTCACGGTCATCGCGAGCTTCGGGTCTTCGTACAGCGCGCGCGAGGTCGCCGCATGGACGATCTCGTGAATGACCGCATGTGCCGTGTGCTCCGGGTTATCCAGATTGTCGGTGCGGATGAACACGTCCGACTTGCCGTCGGCAACGCGCATGTTGTGGAGTCCGCGATCGCCCTTCAGTGGATCGTCAGCAAATGCGGTTGCGACGTCGCCGGACGCCTGCGCCATCTGCTCCTTGTTGACGATGTGCACATCAACGTCGCCGACCAGCGCCTTGAGGCGGTTCAGCATCAGATCCGCCATCGCCTTCGGCACGCCGGTGAGGTGGCTCAAATCCAAAGCCTCAAGCGCTTCCTTCGCCTTGAGCGTCTTCAGCGCCTGGACGGTTTTCTTGCTGTTGAATTTGTTGCGCACGCCGGTGTCGGTCAGCGCCTCGCTGAGTACTTCCTCGCCGGCCTTAGCGGCCTTCTTCGGCTTGTCGCTGCGTACCCAGTCCTTGAATTCCTGGGCCGTCATGATCTCGATGTCTTTGATGCGCTCGAAGCCACGACCGTCCGAGAACGCACGATCATAAGCCTGGAGCGCATCAGCGTTGCTGGTGTAGCCCAGCATCGCCTTGTGCTCGTCGAACTTGCCGTTGAAGTCCTGCTGATGGATCACGAAGACATGGTCGCTGTCGGGATGCGGCCCCATGTAGACGTCGACCTGATCGCCGTCGGCGCCCTCGGAACGCTTCACGTAGCCGTAGTGGTCGGGCATCTCGACCGACCACTCTTTTCCGTTCGCGTCCTTGCCCTTGCGCACCGAACCCTTCGGGTTCTCGATCGCAATCTCCATACCGTGCCACTTCACGGTCGCCTTGGCGTAATTGCCGGCTTCCTTCTGGGCCTCGGTCGGGGACGTGTTGGTCTTCTCGGCGGCCTTGTCGACCACCTTCGCGCTGGTGGCTTCCGGCGGCTTCTCGGTGCGCGTGGCGGCGAGATCGACCTTGCCCTTCGCCATACGGGCATTGAGCTCGGCAATCGCTTTGGCCTTCGCGTCGCCTTCCAGCACCTTGCCGGGGCTCGCAGCCTTGTTCTCTGATCCGCTGTCGCGCACCGCGCCACGGGCTGATTTCGGCACCGCGGTGTGGACCGGTTCGGCCTCTGCTTCGGCGCCGGCGGTACCGCCAGCGGCCTTCACCTCGACGTCGCCCTGCTCGCGGCGCATCGCAAGATCACCCTCGACCTTGCGGGTTTCGCGGAGCACGCCGAAATCGCCCTTCTTGGCGGCGCGCTCGGCCACCATGAAGTCGGCGATCTGCTTGTCGCGGCGGGCACCGGTGAAGCTCTTCTGGCCGAGCTTCTTATGGAGATCCTTCGCCGCGCGCATGTAGACGACGTGGTCCGACGTGCCCTCGTAGCCCACCTTGGCGGGCACCTTCACGCCGGCAGCATCCGCCGCCTCGATCATCTTACCGAGACGTGCGCGGAGCTCCTCGCGAGCCTGGGGCGTCGTTGGGATCTCAGCGTCGTCGGGAACGTGCTCGTCGAAGATCTTCTTGGCGTTGCCGGCGGAAGCCTCGCGGGCCTCCTTCTCGGCCTTCGTCCAGTTCTTACCCTTTGGTGCCGGTTCGGGGTTGGCCTCGAGCTCGACGACTTCCTTGGCGTTCTTGTTGGCCTTCCGGAACGCCTCACGGTTGGCCTTCGTCTCAGCTTCCTGGGCCGCTTTGTCCTTGATGACCTGGAGCACGCGGCCAGGGCGCTTTACCGGCTCAGCGGGCGTCACCTCAACGGGCGCGACCGGCTTCACCGGCTCGGGCGTGACAGCGGCCTTGGGCGGCGTGGGGGCGATCTCGACCTGCACCGGGCTGGTAGGCGCGGGCGCAGGTACCTCGGGTGCGCGTACGTCCGGCGCTGCCTGAGGCTGGGTTACTTCGGGGGTAATCTGGGGTTCGACACGGCGAGACGCTGCCGCGACCTCGGGGGGCGCGGCGGGTTCGGGAGCCACTACAGGTGCGGGGACCGGAGGTTGCTCAGGCTGAGCGGGTCGTGCGACTCGCTGGGCTGCTTCTGCAACTGGCGTAGGTACTTCGGGAGCTTGGGCTTCCGGGGCTCGCGGCTGTTGAAGGTCAGCGATCGCCGCGGCCTCGGCGATCGAGGGGGCGGACGGTTCGACGGTTTCAACGGTCGGGCCTTTTACTTTGCCCTTCCCTTTTGCCTTTGCGGCTTCTGCTTTTGGATACGCCGTTTCAGAGCGCGTTGGTGCGCTGTCTGGGTTGCCGACAGGCGCGGCTTCCACGGGAGGGTTTGCGACTCCACTCCCCGATTGTTTTGGCGGCTGGGCTGTGACTTCATTGAGCGACGGCTCCTGTACTTCCTCTGGCGCGTTCCTCGCCTTGATCTCTTCGGCCTTGGCTTTGCTCTTACCACCCACAGCGGCACCGGCGATACCGCCGGTCACACCACCGATCAAAGCAGGCTCTAGCACCGCGTTGACGAGCGCAGTGTCGTCGAATTCTTTTTTCAGGCCGGCTTCGATCTGCGACTGCTGGACGGTCGCGTTCTCCACGCCACCCTGGGCCGCTCCGCCGACCGCGCCTTCAGCGGCTCCGATAGCACCCCTCGCGAGCGCCCCGGCCTCCTGAGAAGCAAGACCGACCGCACCCTTCCCAGCCACACCGGCGGCCAGCTTACCGGCCGGACCGAGCGCGCCGGCGATCGCGCCGACGGCGAAATTGAGCACGTCCTTGTTGGCGACGATCTTGCTCTTGAGCATCGACCGGGCTTCGCCCTCGTCCATGCCCATCGAGCGCAGCGACTCGTAGTAGTTGTTCTGGCGCAGCTCGGCGTCGCTGGCTGCATCGAGGGTCTTGTCGATCTCGTTCAGGTACGAGCCGGTTGCCATCGCACCGCTGGCGAGCGCTGCTCCAACCGGGCCGCCGGAGAAGATCGCGGCAGCCAGCGGGCCGGACATGCCGGTCGCCTTCAGCATCGAGGCCGAGACCGGGTGTTCCCAGAAATCGGAGCTCGTAACCGCGGCCTCCGCGCGCTTGCGGGCTTCCTCGGTGCGGGACTCGTTCAGCTCGTCGGTTGCGATGTTGAGGTGGCGCTGCAGGATGCGCGCCATCTCGTTGGTAAACTTGCCGGTGTTCGTCTCGCTGTCCTGCGTGGCAGCACGCGCAGCAGCAGCAGCCGGGGCAAGCACGCCGCCGGTAACACTCGCTACGGCCGTCTTGCCGTAATCACCAAGCGTCGGGCTATCGTTGTTCTCTACGACTGGGTCGGGGACGTACTCGAACTCGCCGGCCATCAATAACCTTACGGCGTTACAGGGATTGCGTAGTCAGGTTCAGCGTTTTTGCGGATGTCGCCGTAGCGCTCGCGCTCGGCGGCCATGTCGTCGCTGATCTTCGCGTCCTTGATGTCCTTCGCGTTCTTGTCGCGCATACGCGTGTAGGCATCGCCGATCGCGCCGATCGCCTCCTTGACCACACCAGGCCCCTTCTTTTCTTCGGCCTCTTTGGTCTTCTTCAGCGCAGCCATCTTTTCGGCGCGGGCTGTCGCCATCGCGTCGAAATCATCATTGCTCATACGGATGGGGGCGCCCTTCCCGATCCGTACCTCGTACCCCTGATCGTCATCCAGCTTCTTCGTCGTAAAGCCGGTTTCCTTCGGGTTCTTGGCGTTCGGCGACATCAGCCGCCTCACGGCGTCGATCGCCTCATCATGCGTGATGTTGGGGTTGCTCTGATAGAGCCGGTAGGCGCTTCCCTTGATCGCACGCTCCTCGTCGGGGCCGATCGCAGGCTTGCCGTCAACGGCCGGGAACGACTTGTCATAGGACGCATCTAGCGCGCTCAGAGCCTTCTCCTTGTCTGGCTCCTTCATGCCTTTCGGAGCGCCGCTACCGGCGGGCTGCTTCGCCGCGCGCTGTCCGGCCGCGTCCAGGAGGAACTGATCGAAGCCCTTGGTGGCGACGCCGAGCGCGGCCGCACCGAGCTGCTGCGGCGATGCGATGCCCTGGTGGATCACTTTGCCGTCAGGGCCGGTGACCGTGAAGCTGAGCTGACCGTCCGGCGACTTCTGGACCTTTAGATCCTTGCCATCAGGAATGTTCGCGTACGCCTTCATGGCGGCCTTGGCGGCGCCATCAATATCGCCGTGGGCCGCGGCCGCGGCGCTGATCGCCGCATAGCGCTGCGACGCCATACGATAATGCTGCAGCATGGCGAATGCAGCGCGCTGGGCGCCCTGCGGATCACCCTGGCGGAGCTTGTACTGGTACACGGCGCTGAGCGCACTCATGTTACGCTCGCTCTCGCCCATCTCGTTGTTGGGGTCGATCTTCTTGTAGATTGCGTTCATGTCGGCCAGTGGAGCGGCGCCGGCGCCGCGGAAAAGCGCCTGCATGCGCTGCTGGCGGCCGGGCGACGGGATGCCACCTTGGGCACCGAGCGCCTGCACGCCATACTTCAGGCCGGCAGCGGTCGCATCGTGAGCCGCCTCCACGCTGATTGGCGTGCGAGCACGCGCCGAGATGTCGGTCGAGGGCGCGCCGATCGCGGGAGCTGCGACGTCGTCTTCGTCATCCGGATCGGAGTCCTCGTCGATCATGCCGCCTTCGGCGTACATCGGCGTGCTCTCGGGCGGCTGGTCGCCACCAATCGCCGGCGCGGGCGTGAGGCCGGGGCGTGAGGCCGGACCCGGAATCGAAGCCGCCACCGGGTCTTCTTGCGGCGTGTTGTACGCCTTCAGCTGCGCATCGTAGATCGCGCCGCGTTTGCCCATTAGCGCGGCCGACTGACGCGATGCGGCAGTGCGGGCGCGGGTCGCCTCGATGTTCGCCTTCGCCTGCTCGTCCTTGAGCGGGTCGTTCATGTCCTGAACGGTCTTGTCGGCCAGCGCGGTCTGGTACCGCGTCATCGCGCGCTTGTACTGTTGGTCTCCCATCGAGGAGACCAGCTTCTGGCCTGACTGGGCGGCGCTCAGAAAGTCCTTGATCTCTTGCGCAAAGCTCACGCTGCCGCTCCCATGGGAATTGCCGGACCGCGCTGCTGCGGGGCGGGGCCGATCGCGGGCTTAGCCTGCGCGCCCTGCTTCTCCTGGCGTGCCTTCTGAATCATCGTTTGCAGCTGCTTCTCGCCGAGCCACGACGTCACGTCGCGCGGCATGACGAACTCGCCTGCGTTGACGCGGATCTCGGGGCCGCCGTTGACCTGTGCCGGAACGTCGTCAGTAACAGCGCCTTGCGAAGGCGACGCATCCATCGGGATCGCGCCACCTTCCTCGAAGCCGAGCAGCTTTCCGCCGATCGTGTTGGTGCCCATGCCCATGACGCCGAGCCCGAGGCCAGCGATGCCACCGAGCGCCGCACCCCAACCGGAGGAGGCGCTTTGGTTCGCCTTCCACTGATTGAGCTCGTTCTGATAGCCCTGGTTGAGCGTGTTGCCCCACGTTCCGACCGCGCTGTTGCCGCCGGCAAAATACGAGCCGGGCGTTCCCATTGCCGAGGCGCCGGTTGCGAACGTCGAATTGCCGCTGTTCACCGCACCGGTACCGGTACCGGCCGACGTGCCGTAGGACGCGTTGCTCTGCGCCGGAAGACCGTTGCCCATGTTGATGGCGTTGCCGCGCAGGGCGAGGCCGGTGGCTTCGGTATTCAGCGCGGACTGCGTACCTGCGGCAGCTTTCGCTGCGGCCTCTGCGGAGCGGGAACCAATATCGAGGGCAGCGTAGCGCGTGGACGACGGGTCGACACCGAACGACTCGAGCTGGCGAGTGGCGGCGTCGCGTGCGGCGGCGAAGTTCTGACCGACGGCAGCTTGCGCTGCACCGATCTGCTGATCACGTCGTTGCGGGGTGTCGTAGTTCTCGGCGTCCTGAAGATAGCGATCCTGCGCCGGCTCGTAGACGTCCTTGTAGCGCTGGTAGTACTCCTTCGCCTGCTGTTGGGTCTGGTCCTGGCCAGCCAGCAGTGAGTCAACGACCTTATCGGTCGTGCCCTTGTTTGCCGCATACTGATCTTTCGCCCAAGCGAGCTGATCCTGACCGAGCTTGTACTGGAGCTCGGCGGCTTCCTTGGAGGCGTTCGCGACGCCGCTCATATCAGGCGGCGGAGGAGCCGAGTTCTTACTTCCCACGTTTACCTCGCTTCAGCCAGCGGCAGTCTTCTTTGCGCATCGACATGATGACGAGGTCGCCGTCGGGGAAGATCTCCGCGATGCGCGCCTCTTCGACGAAGCCAAGTTTGCGGTTGAACAAGATCGCTTTTTGGTTACCGCTGTGTATCGTGCCCGTAATTTTCTTCACGCCGAGCTGCTCGAACGGATAGCTGAACGTGATCCACAGCATGTCCCGGTTGATCCAGTTTGGATCGAACCCGGCAACGTGAAGTCCTATTGAGGCACCAGTGAAGCCCGTGAAGATTACCCCGCCGAGTAACCGCCCGCCCTCCTCTCGCGAGATGACGTGATCACACTCTGGGTTGAAAAATGCGCCAGCTTCTTTCGCGATCGTTTTAGCGTGGGAGATGTTGCCGGAGATGATCACTGGTCTCAATGGCCTAGCGTTGAGCCACTGATGATCTTGTTGGTCCACGTTGCGATGCCGCTGTTAACTTGGCCTGCCATCGACAACGTGCGAGCTGTGTCCGTACCAAATATCGACCCTGCTGACACAGTAACCGTTTGATAGTAGCCAGCCTGCGCCTCATGGAAGAAGACATAAAGGCCGAACAGACCGCCATCTACCCAAGGCGTCGTGTAAACGACATTCCCCAATCCATTATTCGCCCCCGACGCTGTAAAGGTGGCGGTGAACGACTCGCCAGCCCAACCAAGCACATTAATACGTACGCCAGCATCAAGCTCGACCCAAGAAAGACTGCCCGTGCTGACGGTTGTTGATGATGAGCCGAAAAGCTGAACGCCCCTATCGTTGAACCAAGACCGCACCAACCGGTTCGAGTTGTCATCCTGAAACTGTCCGCTCGCGTTGGAATACGTCATCCCCACAAGCGTCTTAGTGGGATCGCCGCTCATGATCTCGACGCCGACGTTCCCGGCCGTGGTGTCGGTGGCGCGGCCCGTCGCAAAGGCTCCGACGACGACCGATCCGCCGCTGACTGAGGTGTACCAGTAGATCTTCGTGTTTGCGGCGGCTCCGAATTGTGAATTGCTGACCGTGATGCCGGTGGACGGGATAGAGTAGAGCGCGCCGTTGATCTTGATCTTGTTGCCGTTGAACGGGATCAGCTTGCACGTCGTTGCATTGACGTAGATGAACCTGCACTGCCCGACTGGACCGACATCCGCGATTGCGGTACTGACGTCCGACGCACTTTGGTAGTTCTGCGAGCTTAGATCATCCGACGTAACGGCCGACACGCCGGAATTTCCGCGCTGCCCAGACAGGATCTCAAAACCCTGCTTCAGTGCGAGCAACGCATCGCGCAAGCTGTTCGGGTCGTTCGTGGGATCAGGGATCGCGGGATACTTCGGCGCCATCAGACCTTCAACAGCTCCTTCGCGCTGGTCGCCATCTGGAATGATGCGATTTTCACGCGCGCCTCGAATTCCACCTGCCAGAAGTCTGCTTTGAACCCAGACGGGATTCGCATGATCTCGCCGGACGTGCGCAGCTCGCGGGTCATTACCAGGCGCTCGTCCGCATAGAGACGCACCAGGCCGTATTGATCAGCGGCGAGCGTTTGGGGCTCGCTTGTGTTGCGCACCGGGTTCTGGGTTGGTGCCCAGGGTGGTACGTCGAAATAGACGCGCATCGCCGAGAAATTCTTTCGGTCGGTAGGCTGAAACACCTTGCTGCGCCAGAGCAGTACGTCGCGCGCGTTGATCTCGTCCGCGATGTCGATGCGGTACAGGGCATCGTTACGGATGATGAGCGTTTCGCCCGACCAAGGATCGTGGAACACATTCGTCGTGGGCGACGTACTCTGCAGTGTGTTGAAAGCCACTCGCTGGTTGGTTGGGTCGATCAACATCCCGTTGTAAGAGCCGGCAAAATCGTCCGGCTGATACACGTCAGTGCTGAAGGCATCCGTCTGCGCGAACCCGGAAGTCCGTGATCCATAAGCAAAATAGGCAGTGCCCAAACGAGTCGCGCGAAGAGTAAAGACCTTATTCAGCCGATTCCACTCGTCCTTCATGATCAGACCGTCGGTCACGACCGACGCGACACCGTTGGCTACAAGGACGAGACCGTTCGGCGAAGAGTAGTAGACACCCTCGGGCGCAGACACGATCGAGCCGCGCGACGTGCAGGGTTCGAACGCTGTCAGTTTCGACAACGTAATCGAGCTCGGGTTGATACCCGTGGCGACCATCGGATAACCAGACGTGCAGACCACGAGAGTCTGGTTGATAACACCGAGGCCAACGATCGGATATTCTACTGTGTTGGTGTACGACGTCGGCCAAGCATGCGGGCGGAACGGTTCGCAGAACCACAGTTCGTTCGCACGCCACCCAGCGATCATTCCGTTCGGCATGGTGATCATGCCTTGCAAGTCGCTCGGTGGGCCTGTCCAGCCCGTGCTTTGTAGCTGATCGTTGGCAGACACCACCGCGTCAGCAGCCGTATCGGCGTAGGTCGTCGTCGAGGCAGCCACCTCGGCGACAAAGAAGTAGGTAGCGGTGCCCGTGCTCGATGTTACCGTCCGGTACACGCGAGCTTTGGAGAGGTTGTAGTTTGTGGTGTCGAGTCCGGACGGCGGTGTTAGGGTCAGCGTCCATGTCGCATCGATCTTACCAGTGCCGAGCACAGGCGCGCTCGGCGGCCCCTCCTCCCCGAAAGCAGTTACCCAGGTCACGACGTATGCGCGCGAGACTGTGGTGGTCGACGATCCGCCAGTGATCGCGAGCGTAGGCGCTGCGCCAGGCTGTGGCACGCCGAGGATGTAAGAAGCCAAACCACCTTGGATACGCGCAGCAGAATTTACACGCGGTGCACCGGAAGGGGTCGCCCAATAATAGCGACTGAACGAGTCGCCGGCGACCGGCGATCGCACCACGTCAGTGTCAATGTTCGGAAATTCCATCCACGTCGAGTCGAGGATGTGGTCAGCATCAAGAACCGACGAGTTCGGGATGCGATAGACCTTACCGTACCCCGCATTCGTCATGTTCCGCACGAACTTGGGTGAGACCATACCCACGAGTTGGCCGCTATAGAGCCAGGTGTTTTGCGAAACGGCCGCAGCCTGATCAGGCAGCAGGCGGCGATCCGTAGCCGGAATAGTTCCGCCGAATGCACTGACCTTGACTGCGACCACTTCGTCTTACTCCTGGTTGGGTACGGGGCCGTATGCGGCGAGTGCGGCACGGCCGGCGGCTTGCTCGGCTCGGGTCTTCTCGTTGAGCGCCGGCGGCTTCGGCTTGGGCGCGTCCTCGACAACGGTCGCGAATTTCTTCGGTGCAGGTGTCGTGGCCGGGGCGGTTACCTTTTGGGTAACCTTCTCGTCTGCCATAAATGGTTCTCCTAGTTCGATCGCGCGCGGCCCTCGAGCAATCCGAGGCGGCGTTCATTCTCTCGTTGGCCGTCGCGCTGGTCTCTGGTGATCTGATCGATACGCGCGGTGGCGTAATCGAGCCGCTCGGAAACGGTCTTGGTCCAGTTGGCGACACGCTCATCGAGCCGCGAAAGCGTTGTCGACATCGAAAAGATGCCGATGACACCCGCGGCGATCAGCGACGTGCTCACGCCGAAGAAGATCTTGGTGAAGCGATCATCTGGTAGCTGGGCCATAATATTTCCAATTCGGACAGCGCAGACGCTCCCCGGTTCGATTGTGGACACGCACTTGTACCTGCGTGTCTTGAGTGTCGTTCCGCGAGTAGTAGATCGGGCGCCAGGGGGCGCAGACCGTCTTGGCGTCAGTCGCGCCGATACCGATCGGGTTTGTCGTTTGGCAGCCAGCGAGAAGGCTTGCGAGCAATGTCCCGCTCAGCGCCAGCACGGGCGCGCAAGCCTTCCGAGAGGATCGCTTTTGTAGCTGCGTCCCATTGGGCGCGAACTCGTCTTTCGCCATCGTAAACTCCGATTGCATAGCAGACCGTGCCGGCAGTGATGATCGCGGCGACCCACGCCGCCGGTTTCCAAAGCGCGGGGCGAAACCAAACGACCGCGCCGCACGCGGCCATTGATGCTACCCAGAAGCTGATGTGCCCGACGATCGGCCAAATGCCGGCAAGCCAATACATTAGGGCGCCCATAGCCACTCCCACACGCGACGCCAAAAGCTCTTCGGCGGTTTCGGTTCTTCCTTCGGAAGCGGCGAATAGGTGTACCAGTCGCGCTTGGGCTGGCTCAGCCCCTCGAGGCAGAGCGCCCGCTCGCTCTTGCGGGAGTCGCCATACTTCTCGCCTGCACGGCGTGCCACAAGGCCGGTACGCACCTGACCGTCAGACCGCACGATCCACTTGTCGAAAGCCTCGCATCCACCTCGGACGTCGCCGGCGTTGAACCTCGCGACCATCGGTGAGCGGCAAATGCGCGCTGCGCCGGCGTTGTACGCGGCGTCGAGGATGGCCGACATCGCCTTGGTTGGCACGGGGCGATGCACGCACGGACCAATCTGGTCGAGATACTTCGGCAGGGACTCTTTGAGCTTTTCGTCGCACTCTTGCTTCGTGAAGCGCTGGCCGACTTTTACTTGGCCGAATTCAGACGTCTGTCCGTAGCAGTAAGTGATGGGGTGCCCGGTGCCGATCATGTCGCGGCGGGCAACCTTGTCCATGCCTTCCCAACCCGGCGTGAAGGCAACGGTGGCGGCGATCACCGCGGCCGTCCCGGTAGAACCTGCTGCAACCTTATGCCAAGTCTTCACTGATCGGCCCCCGGCTGCTTGAGAACACGGGCGAGGCCGAATGCGACTGACAGGACAATGCCACCAAGAATGTAAGCACCGATAGGGATCTTGCCGGCGAGCGCCGGCCACACCATGATCGCACCGCCTACGGTGCTCCAGAGTACCGCGGAGCCGATCGCAACGTGGATGCTATGGAGCCGCTTGAGTTCGCTCTTCCAATTGTCGATCAGCTTCATAGCTTCACCATGATGTTCCAGGCGGTGAAGGGCTGCATGTTGTTGTGTGCGCCGTTGCCGGTGTTGTTTGACTGGAAGCCGATATTATTAGCGCCAATGGTGCCGCTGACACTGACCGACGCCGCGCTGTATCCGATAGAGCCGACAATCGAGAATGAGCCGCCGCCGGTCGTGCTGCCACCGTTGCTGGTCGCCACCGACGACGTAGAGCCGGAAGCCGAAAAGCCGACATTGTTATAGTTGAGACCCGTAATCGTCGGGATCTCGGTGGCAGTCAGGGCGTGTGTTTCCTCGCCGCCGTTGACGCCGAGAGCTCGCGCGGTAAGGCCCGAACCCGAACCAGCGATTATGATCGCGCGACCAAGCTGCTTCGTCAGCGTGATACGGCAATTGGCGGTCCACGCCGCCGATGCGGTGCCCTGTGAAGCTCGCGTCGTCGCCGAACCTGCGCTGGTCAGGACAGGCGCGTTGGCGTCGGTGATGTTGTTGTAGAGCAGCGTGAACAGCGCCTGACAGTCGGCGTTGGCTCGCGTCGAGGCGCCCGAGCTGGCGGACCCGATCGTCCCATCGTTCATCATGACCCAGCCGGTGTCGGCCGTAGTCTTCAACGTCAGCCTACCGTCGCCGGTCGTCGGAAGGCCGAGCGCGGCGGCGAGTGTGGCGAAGTCGGTCGTATTCAGAAGCCCTGCCATATACGACGTAAGCGGAAGCTCTTCTACGTTCCCGACGCCAGCCGTCTGACGACCGAGCACAACACTGGTCGCACATTGGATCGTGTGCGTGTCGTTCCAGTTCGACGGTTTCACCAACGTAGCGTCGGTGCCGTCTCCCTTGGCTGAGACAAACTTGTGCGTGATCGCGATCGTCATACGCTGTTACTACCCAGAGTTCGGTTTCGCCGTCGTCTCAGAATTTCGGAAAACGCCACGTCTGTCCGTTGTTGACGTTCTTGTGCAGCGCCTCGGTCTTCGCGTCCGACATACAGCTGCGGAAACTGCGAAGGTGCACCGCGGCGAGCTGAATGTTCGTGTAGGGTTTGGCGGGCTGAGACATGACCCGACCGACCAGGCCGTCGATGATGCCGGTCGAATATTTGTTCAGCACCCAAGCTGGGAATTGCGGGAAGCCGTCGCCGGCGAGCGGATCGTCTACTGTGAGCGAGACGGTGGCCGTATATGTGCCGGCTTGCGACTGCACGTCCTTGAAGACGATCGTACCAGGCGTGAGCATCTGATACGGGCCGACCGGAAGGCCGCCGCTGTTCAAGACGTAAAGCGAGCGGACAATCGCCGCGTAGGATTCCGCCGGGGTGATCGTGTACGTCTTGTCGGTCGTATTCACCGCGAAAGCGACGTCTTCCTGCCAGATATTGGACGTCTGGAAGAAGTCGTTCATCACGTTGAAAAGCTCCTGCTTCAGTACCGTGTCAGTGGCACCGGGAACACGGGAGCGCGCATTGTTCATGAGGCGATCGGTGTCAGAACTCATTATCCGAGCCCCATCAGCTGCTGCGTGAACTTACCGATGAACGCCGCAGCGCGGCTGTCCTGAGTATCTTCCTCGTCGCGCAACTGCGCGTGCCCCACCATGAAGTAGATGAACGGCGCACGGTACCCGACGTCCATGGAGACGGAGGTCGTATCGTTGGCGGTGAAGTACGGAGGATTGGATGCGCCAATAAACAGGTCGGGGCGCAGTCGCCACGCGGTCAGCATGGCGAGGTTCAGTGCGGAGAGAAGATCAGCGTCGGAATAGCGATACGTCGGCACCGTGTCTTGAAGCAGGGTGCGCGTTTCGCGCACGTAATCCTGAACGGTGTCGAGCATCATTGTCGTGTTCCCCGTGTTGGGAAAGGCGGCGGGGTTTACGCCCCGCCGCCTAACTCATTAGCCAGGGGTGACGATCGCCTGAGCGAGGGCGGTACCGTCGATGACCTTGTAGCCGTACACCTGCAGGCCGCGCAGGATGGTGCCGAAGGTCTGCTCGGAACGCAGGGTCTCCATCTTCGTCATTTGGGATGCGAAGGTGAGGCCGTGCGCGTGACCGGCGTAGATCACGTACTCGCCCGACGCCAGACCGCCTGCGACGCCCGAGGGCAGCAGGTTGGAGGTGTAGAGCGTGAAGCGATCGACCATGCCGATGCGGCCGTTCCGCAGCATCGAGGTGCCGTCGCCCGAGAGGTAGGCTTCACGCAGCTCGGACTGCTTGATGAGCGTGGCAGCCCAAGTGGGCAGCACGACCCAACGGCCGGTCTCCGGGATGTTCTGCTCGTCGAGCACCTGGCCGAGACGGAGCAGCACGTCGACGATCTCGACGGTGCCCGAAGCCGGGCTGCGCGAGACGACGGCGAGCGGACCGGTGGAGGTCACACCCAGATTGATGTTGCCGGTGATCTTGCCGGCGGTGGCGCCGCGGTTGTAGGTCGCGGCGGCACCGTTGAGGACGCCGGCGAGCACCGACGTGTCGATCGTGATCTTCATCTGCTCGGCAGCGTCGTCAGACCACATGCTGAGCAGGTTGAGATCCGACTGAACGTCCATGACGTCGTCGAGGATCGTGTTGAAGTACTTGCCCTGATCGATCGTCAGGTCGAGCACGTTGCCGCTGGGACGCTGCAGCGAAAGCGCACCGTCAGCCTTGTAGTCGCTGATGGTGATGGTCGGCTTCGTGCGGATCTTGACGGTGTCGCCCTGGTTCTTGATCTCGCCTTCGTAGTCGGTGTTGGAGATCGCCGACAGAACGGTCGAGGCATAGAACTTCTCGATCAGCTTGCCCGACCAAATGGTGGGGATGAAGCCAGTCGAGGCGAGCGTGTTGGCGGTACCGCCAGTCGGATAGAGGGGCGGCGTGGTTGCGCCGCTTGCGACAGGAAATGCCATCGTGGGGAGGTATCCCTAGAAGAGAAGTTACCGGATACGCCCTTCCCGCCCCGCTTCGACGATCTGCCGTTCGATGCGGTCCTTCTCCTGCTCGCGGCCGCGATAAGCTCCGCGACGCACGTCAGTGTAGAAGGTAGCGATTTGGGCGTGTGTGAAGGTGGGCTTCTCAGCAGGGGCACCAGAGGCCGCTGCAGTCTTCGCTCTGCCTGGCGCCGCGAATGTTTCGAGCGGGATCTTGTCGGGCGTTGCGCCCGGAGCCGGCTCAGTCGCTGGGACCAAGGCAGCCTCTTGAGAGAGGAAGCCTTTGAAGAAGGCTACAACACGAGGAGTGTCGTTCTGCTCGTATGCAGCCTTCAACAGTGAGTGTCGAATAGCACCAGAAAAAAGATCTGGCAAGGACAACCACTGATGAAATTCTGGAGCAACGTTGATGTCACGCCAATCGGGCACTTCCGAATCGAGCGTTGCTTCAAGGTTACGACGTGCCTGCGCAGCAGTGATTTTCGTGCTGCCCTCGAGGCGCTGCGTCAGCTGATCGAGCTGCTGCTTGATCGTCATGAACTCTGTGGAGAGCTCTTCCTTCGCGCGCTTGCCGACGACGTTCAGGAATTCATCGCCGTATTCGGTGCGCTCTTCGGGCGTGAGCAGGCTCTGGGGCTGGAGTTCTTTCGGCTCCGGCGCGGTCGGCTGAGTCGCCACCAACGTCTGCAGGTGCGCGACCTGATCGCTGAGCGCGCGAATGTCGTTCTCGGCGCGCTTGTAGCGGCCTTCCATCGACTTGTAGCGGTGCTCCCAGTTGATCTCGGTGGCGGCCGGAGAAGGCGTGGGCTCGGGGTTACTCAGCGGAGTAACTGCCGCGGGTTCTGGCGTCGGGGCTGGCTCTGAGGGCGGTGGCTCCGGATTCGGAGCAGGTTCGGGATCTTGGACGCCGTGAACTGCCTTGAACGTGGCTTCAGCTTGTTCGGCGAGGCGGCGGACGGCGGGTGGAATGTTGGTGTTGGGGTCGACGTTAGGAAGAGGACGGGGCACAGCTTAACTCCTTATGGCGCTGCGTGCGGCCTGCGCGGCACGGAGGGCCTTTGGGCTTGCTTCTGTTGGATGGCCTCTGCTGTCCTGGTCGCGTTCGCGATCGTGTCGCGAATGTGAGCACACGCTTTCGCCCGGCCTTGGTTGAGCGTCAGTGTGTCGGGTGGGCACTCGAGCAGCTCGTCGCGGCGCTTCTCTGCGTACAGAGACAGGGCTGACACGAATTGCGCGAACTCTTGGGGCGCTCGGTACGCAAGTTGCGCGGCGGCGAGCGCTAATTCTTTTTCACCGATCAATATTCGATCTTGCTCATTTGCATGACGTTGGGCGCGTCCATCGCACCCTCGCCGCTCGGCGTGACCTTGGCGTAGTTGTTGATCGAACGCTGAAAGGCATCACCAGCCGTGAGCTGAGTCACTGCATGGCGGTTCGGAAGCCGCTCCTGCTTGCCGCCCTTGCCCTTGTGCTTGGTGATGCCTTTCATCGCTCTTCTCCAGAGAATTTGGGGGAGCCGTAGCTCCCCCAGAAACCACTAGCCATAGCTGCCGGTCACAGTGGCCGCCGACATGGCGAGACCGCCGCCCGCGGCGGGGACACACATGTACTCACCCGCCGGCTTCGCTGTCGCAGTCAACGTGATGACCGCTTTGCCGGTCGCGTCGGTGAGCACCTTGAGATACTTGTTCGCGGTGAGCGTCACAGCGACCACACCGGTCGTGGCCGCCAGACCCGTGGAGTACGTAGTCGCAGAGACGTTCGCGCCAGCCGAATCGGTTGACATGTACAGATCGAACTGATGCACGCCCTTTTCGGCGAACTGGATGGTGAACGTCGCGACGTTCGCGGCGCCGGCAGTGATAGTGATCTTCGGCGCCTTGCCGGTAAGGTTCTTCAGAACCTTCTCCACGTCCTGCTTGTCGATTTTGTCGTACGGCATTGGTCAGTGCTCCTTAGTTGCTGGTCTTGGCGGTGTGACCGGCAACCGACGGCTTGGCCGAGCCCTTGCCGAACATCTTGCCGTTGCCGCCCTTGGCAAATTTGCCGCCGTCGCCGCTGGTGGCATGCGACGTCATGCCGGGCTTCTGCGGGCCGGCGTGCTGTTTGCCGAACATCTTGGTCTTCCCGCCCTTGGCAAAGGACGGGGTCTTGGACGAAATAGTCTTAGTCTTCGCCATCGGGTTCTCCTCTGCTGGCGGGTTATCCCACCCCGCCGGCGATACGGGTCTGCGGACCCATATCCTGCGTGACAGGTGAGCTCTGCTGGTTGCCCTGCGCCTGCGCGGCCGCGGCAGCCATGTTCTGGGCCTGAGTTTGGGCCTTGATCTCTTCTTCGCTTGGCACGATTTCCTCGCCGTCCATGCCGATCGAGCCGGCGACCTTGCGCAGCACGGCGGCGCGCCCCTTGGGTCCGATGATCTGCATGTCGACCGGGTTGGCGGTCGCCTGGAGGAATTCGAGCTGACGCGAACGTTCCGTCTCGCGCTGGATCGCAACGTTGACGCCCTTCACGCTGATCGACTCTTCGCCGGTCAGCATGCCGGATGAATCTGTCAGCATGATCATGTCGAAGAGGTTGTGGAGCAGCGGATCGAAAACATCGCGGTCGATGTTGGCCGCAACCGTCTGAAGGATCTTCGAGGCGTTGCCCATGAGCATCGCAAGACCGGACGCCGTGCGCCCTGCCCCGCCGCTCGAGTTTCCCGACAGGTACTTCGGAATCGCCGACAGCTCGTCGGCCATGTCGCTGAACTTCTGATACGTGGCGAGCAGCTCAGCCGCGTTGGAGTTCGGCTGGAAGAAGTCGACCGGCTTCTGGGCGCTGTTGCCCGACATCGGGTCGGACGTGACGCGCCAGCGCTTCCACGGATAAAGGTCTTCGCCGTCCTCGTCGGGCGCCAAACGATCGGTGTTCACCACGACTTGCGGGCCGGACGAGATCGACAGGTTGTTGACCAGCGAACGCAGCGTGGCATTCGCCACTTCCTGGATGTCGCTGAGGATGTCGGGAAGGCCGTTGCCGACAGGCGTGCCGGGCACCTTCTCGAACGAAGTGATGAAATACGGGTGGCGCTTGCGCGGGCTCGGCGAGAACTGAACCTTGATGACATGCCGGCCGATCAGCCATGCCTGCACCATGTAGTCGCGCATCGGGTCCGGTACCTGCTTTGGGTCGAGCCCGTACTCGAGCAACATGCGCCCCTGCACGTTGCCATGGTACTCGAGGCACGACAGCAGGCCCGAACGATTCATGTTCGGGTTCTCGCGCTTCTCCTGGATGGCGCGCTCGGCGTCGGTCATGTCCCAGTCGTCGTTGATGCCGCCACGACCGTATTCGTCGAGCACCGCGATGATCTCGTCGCGGTTGTAACCGGGAAGGTCGAGCAGATCGTTGAGGTCCGCGCGCGTAACGCGCGTGCGCTCGATGACGGCGGCATCCTCGATGTCAGCGACGCCAGGCGTCCACCAGATGTCGAAGGGAGAAGTGCGCTGCCAGAACAGGCGCGGCTTCTGCTGCACCGTGGCCTTGCCGCCATTCCACACGACAGCGGGCACGATGCGGACGACCGGCCCCTTGATGCAGGCGAACGGGAACAGTGGCAGGTCAACCAAAAACTCGGCGAGCGCCTTGTAGAAGTTGCCTTCCTTCAGGAGCTCATCGATCTTGTCCTCGGCGATGTGGGCCTGGTCGGCGGCCTTCTTCTTAGCGGCTTGGCGCGCGGCTTCCATCAGCGAGAACGTGCGATCGCGGATCGAGCTCGGATCAACCGGCTGGCCCGCTTGCGCCTGGGTCTGTGCCTCGATGCCGACCAGCTGTGCGATCGTCTGCAAGATTTCCGGCGGCACGTCGGGGTCATCCGGCGGGTCGATACCCCACGGGCGATCGGGCGAGAGATAGACGTCGCGCAGCAGCGAGCTTGCGCCGCGGCACTTCATCGCGATCAAACGAGCGTAAACATCCGAGCCACCGAATTGCTTGATCTGCGCGAGCTTATCGGCGTCGTACTGACCGTTGAACGCGCGTAGCGCCACCAGCAGTCGGTTCGACCAGCCGGCCGCGGCGTCGTTGCGATGTTGCTTGAAGATCTCGAATTGGGTGCGGATGAACGAGGCAAGACTGGAGAGCGTGGTCTCGTCGACCGCCGCTTCACTCTGAGCTTTTGCTTCGTCCTGCGCCTTGATCGCGGCGTTGAGCTGTGCGGGCGGCACAACTCGCAGCACACCGCGTACCGTGCCCGTTGCCATGAAGCCACGAGATACAGTATAGACGCACTAAATCCAAGCTACATTTGGTATCACATAAGTATCATGGCGTCAACTCCAGCTCGGTCCGCAAGTCTAGGCGATAATCATCTAGTAAAACTCGCGCGCGAAATCGCGATGGATGTCCACCCAATCGAAACTATACTGAAACAATACTCAGTCACCGACGAACGTTGGGAAGAACTACAGCGAAACGCAAAGTTTCAAGGGTTGCTCGCAAGTGAAGTTGAAGCCTGGAATACGGCGCTCAACACCTCCGAGCGTGTCAAACTCAAAGCTGCGGCGATGCTCGAGGAGTGGCTCCCGGAGCTGAACAACCGCCTTCACGACACCGAAGAGGCGCTGCCCGCGAAGATCGAAGGCGGCAAGATGCTGACGAAGCTCGCCGGCATGGACGGGCGAACCGGTGAAGTGGCAGGGGGCGGTGAGCGCTTCAGTGTCGTCATCAATCTTGGCAACCACGGTCCCGCGATTGAGATCTCCAAGGAGATGCCGAAAGTGATCGAAGGCGAGGTCATTGCCTCCTCGTCGGAATAAGCCCTATCCGAGCAGGACGACCGCGGGCAGGAGGGAATACCACCTGCGCAAGCGCTACGGCATCACAGTACGCGATCGCGATGAATTACTTCGACGACAAAGGGGGCGGTGCGCTGGATGCCGGCGTGCCAGGGGTTGGAAGAAGGTTGTCGACCACAACCACAGGACCAAAAAAGTTCGCGGCATCCTCTGTCACCACTGCAATTTGATCCTGGGCCACGCGAAAGACAACGCCAACACACTCCGCCGATTGGCCTGTTACCTCGAAAAGTAAGACTCATGCGAAACCCGCCGCGCGTAGCGCGGAGGGATGGCAAATATCGTTTACAACGCGCCGCCGACGCTGGCGCGGTTCATGAGCTCCGCGGCGTTCGGCCGGCTCGTCGCCGGACCAGTCGGATCTGGCAAGACCACAGCCTGCATCGTCGAATTGTTCAGACGTGCTGCGGAGCAAGCCCCTGCCCCTGATGGCCTTCGCTACACGCGCTTCGCGATCGTACGCCAGACGCTGAAGCAGCTGAAAGACACTGTCCTCAAGGACATTCTCGACTGGCTGAAGGCGGCGGCGACCTACAAGGTCAGTGACAACACTGTCTATGTCTCGATTGGCGATATCCGCTCCGAGTGGCTGCTGATCCCTCTTGATGACCCCGAGGACCAGCGCCGGCTGCTCTCCATGCAGCTCACGGGCGCCTGGATGTCAGAGTGCATCGAGATGGATTACGCCATCGTCGCCCCGCTCTCCGGACGCTGCGGCCGCTACCCGAAGGAAGGCGCGACGTGGTCAGGCATTATCGCCGACACCAACATGCCGACGGAGGGCACCGACTGGCACACCCACATGTCCGATCCGCCCCCGGATTGGCAAGTGTTCATTCAGCCTGGTGGCCTCGATCCAGACGCTGAGAACCTGCCCTGGCTCAACCAGTCGCCAGATACAAAGAAGCTCGCCGAGACCGACCCACTACGCATCGCGCGCGGGCGCGAGTACTACCTGCGCAACGCGCGCAATCCGAACCCGGACTGGGTGCGACGGTACGTCCATGCGCAATACGGCAACGATCCGTCAGGCACGGCAGTGTTCCGCGAGAGTTTCAATCGCGCCTTCCATGTCGTCGAAGATCTGATGCCGGTGGCCCACAAGCCCCTCATCATCGGGCAGGACTTCGGACGCGACCCATGCAGCGTGATCTGCCAGCTGGACCACCAGGGGCGGCTCCTGGTGCTGCAGGAAGTGATCGCCGAGGACATCGGCCTCGAGCTCCACGTCGAGAAGGCGCTACGGCCCGCGGTCATTCACGAGCGCTACCTGGGGCACGCGATCGCGATGGTTGGCGATCCGGCTGGCATCTCCAAGAGCTCGATCTACGAGGAGACCACCTTCGACGTCCTGAAGCGGCTCGGCTTCAACGCCTTCCCTGCCCCGACCAACGACATCGACCCCCGCCTGCGCGCCGTAGAAGCCTTCCTGTTGGCCCAGCGCAATGGCGGTCCGGCGATGCTCATCGATCGCGATCGCTGCCCCACGATCGTCCGCGCGCTCGCCGGCGGTTATCGCTACGCCAAGACCCGGAACGGCACGCGCAAGCCGCTGCCTGACAAGAACGAATATTCGCACATCATCGACGCGCTTCAGTATGCATGCCTTGCGGCGCATGGCGGAATGTCGGGTTATTTTGCCAGGATGATGGCGCATCGGCCACGCTCGACCCGCGGCAAAATGCCGACCGGAGCCTGGACTTAGGCTTCGTCCACGCTGCCAGCGATCGCCGAATCCAGAAAACGGGCGTTCAAAAACGACACTGCGCCGATTGCGGACGTGTTGAGTACGGGGTCCAAATCCTCTGCCGGCGACCAGGCAGAATATCCGACACCCTCGTGGTTGACATAGGCGAACGCCACAAACTGAAGCTCTCCCTTCCGCGCCATAGCCAGGTATTCTTCCAGCGTCGCGACGATGTCGAGATTCGGCGTCGGGGATGTCTTACTTTCGGGGGTAACCAGCTTGGGCTTGAAGGGTACGATCTTCTCGTTGTCGTTGGTCATAGATCTTTGATCCAGTAGATGGCGTCGCGATGCGCCCATGGGTTGGTGGGAGAAAACGTACGGTAGCCGGCAGCGATGATGTTGTTGGCCGAATGCGGATTGTCGCGCGTGTCGCTGACGATGCGCTTCCAGCCGAGTTTGCGCGCTTTGGCATGCATTGCCCGCATGAGGCGCTTCTGAAGACCGCGGCCGCGATGCGCCGGGTCGACACCGACGCGCCAGAAGTAACCGGCATCGGTGCCGATCACGGATTGCTTGATGCCAATGAATGCGGCGGGAATGCCTTTGTGGAAGGCGATCCACCAGTGTCCTTCGGTGAAGTCGACGACCTTCGCTGTCTCCTCGAAGGACACCGCGTGGAGCTCGGCGAGCTCTTCCTGGTAGTCCGCGCCGTCAACCTCTCGAATGCGGTAGGTCATCGGCGCCTCGCATCACTTAAGAATGCCAGATACCCGCAGGTGCTCGAAGAGCCTGCGGACCGCGAACCCGCGCGCAATCGACACGACAGTGAAGACCGCCCCGATCATCAAATTGTGGGAGATCGGGACGTGAAGCCCGAACCAGGGGAACACCACGACCTGCGTGGTGACCGCGACGCCGTAGCCGATTGCCGTACTGAGCAGCGTCTCCAGCAAGGAGGCTTTTCGCGTCTGCTTCACGCAGCCTCCTTGAGCTCTTCCTTCGCCGACTGCTGGTCGTTGTAAGACTTGTCGATCCACTTCTGGATCAGCGGCAGCGTATAGAAGACGGCTTTGCCGAGCTTGACGTGCTCCGGCCCCTTGCGCTGGCCCCGCCACGTCGCGAGGGTCGTGACCTCGACATCGAGGATCTTCGCCGTCTCGCCCTCGGTAAGAAGTCCCAGCGCCTTGCGCGCGTGGAGCGCGGTCTCCTCGATCGATTCAATACTCATCAAAACCCTCTTTGGTGTTAGGGTTAGATGATTTCAAATGCTATCTAAGTCAATGAAATATATAGGTAATTTTCAAGCAACCTTGCGTAGTCTATTGGTGCTCTGGGGAAGCTCGTGGTGACTGGTCACCCGCACCGTGCCTCTCCTGGTGCTCGCTCGCGCGCGTAAAACAGCCGAGCTACGGCTGAGCTCGTCACCGCGGTTATAACCCTGCGTCGTCTGTAGCTCGCTATGCGTAGCAGCAGCCCGGATGAAGTCGGGGTCAGCACCAGCGTCAAACGCCTCAGTGATTCCGCCGGCGCGGCTGTCCATGTTGAACACGCTGTCGGGGATACCCTCGGCGCGGGCGATCGCTCGCCAAATCCTGCGGAATTCATACGCAGGGTACGGCAGCCGAGTTAACTCATTGACGATCACTGGGCCTTCCCGCCGCTCGATCAGTCTTATGCGGCCGCGGGATGGGACCACACCCATCCGTCTAAGATCTTCGATGATCATTGGAGCCAGCTTTAGGTCGACAACGACGGGCTTGTTGGTCTTCGATGTTTGGTGGCGCAATATCAGCTGGTCGTCGATCTCTGACCATAACAGCCCCCTCACCCACTTCTCGTCGCCGATCGCGATGCCTGGGCCGCCTTCGGCAAGGGTGCGGGGTATGTATTCTCCGATGGTATCTTTCTGGCGCAACATGATGTCGAACTGAAACGCTTGCGCCAGCGCTACAGAGCCGCGGTCGCGACGCCAGGCGCCGGCTCGAATAGCCGCAGCTTGGGATGCCGTGATGCGTTGCTTACGACGTGGTGCGCCGGGGAAGCGCATACTCGACATCACCTGCCGAATTCGCGCGCAATGCTTGTCTTCGAGGATCGTGAGGCCAAAACCAAAGACTGCACGCAACTTCTTGACAAAGGCGTGGGCGCTCGAAAATTTCGTACCGTCTAGCCACTCTGCGTGCCACGACAACAATGTGGCACCCTTAATCTTGCTGAGCTTTACGTGGCCGTATCGCCTATCGATCTGGCGCAGGAGATTTGAATGGTTTCGCCTGGTCGAATGGCGAAGTTTGTGCCAGCGCGAAAGTGGGTCGCGCTGGTATAGTTTTATCAGCTTGCGAAGTTTCATTTCCCCCAACTAAGTGGGGGTTGCATATCGCTTTGTCTACAGCCCCTGAGAGTGCTACAGGGAGTGAACGGCTACGAGAGCCCCAAGTCAGCCTTGATCTGGTTGGCGAGCCAGTCCCCAAGCGTGTCGTGCCCAGCCTGATCGGGATGCGTCGTGTCCGACCTCGTGTAAGTGACAAGGTTAGGATCGAAGATCGTCACGCCAGAAATTCCCGCGCAGCCGACAATTATGCTGTCCGAGGCGGTCTTGATCGTGCCGCTTCGTGGCGTCGGAGCGGATGGGTTCCACGGCAGAACAACATAGATCAGCGCATTGGGGCGCCCGGCTCGCAGCGTCGCCAGTGTCGAATGAACGACCGAGGAAACGTCGGCGTTATCGTTGATCCCCATGGGGATGATGTAGACGTCTGCAGCAGGGGTCACACCGTCAGATGTGATGCGATCCTTTAGTGCGGGCTTCGTGCCATTCGCAATATTCCACCCGGTCCCGCCAGCCCCGGAAATGCGCATATCATCGAAGCCGAGCAAACGACCGCAGCGAGGAGCTAGGCCGCGAGGCCAATCAGCGACACCAAGCGTCACGCTGTCGCAGCCTGTGCCCTCAGTGAAGCTATCACCAAGGACGCACAGGCGCAGACGGCGCGCAGCGGCTGGCGCGAAAATAGCGCCGGTTGTGTCGAGAACGGTCGGCCCCCATGTGCCATAACCGATACACTCTAGACGGATCGCCCTCCGAACAGGGTTTGGATCGATCGCGCTGAAATCAACCTTGATGTAGCGCTGCGATCCGTCTCCTGTCGTGACGAAATAGTTGTTGGCGCTGAGCAGGCCATCAACATAGATGCGGAACATCGTGTTGTTGCCTTGCCGATACACCCGCTGCTCAAACTTTGGCGACGAGCAGTCGAACTCAAGCACGCCGACACGGCCGGAGCGTGTTGCATCGCTCAAGGATAGGTTGTCGCATCTATTGTAGCCATTCTTCGGAGAGGTAACATCGAGCAGTTCAGCGTCGCCGCCGAGATACCGTTTCGATGCATCGTTGATCCCGATAACGGAGCCAGTGAGGGTTGGCCCTGCCGCGCCAGCACCTTCCGTGACCGTAGGCGATGAGACGGCATTCCCCGGCAAGCCGCCATAAGTCTGAATTTGGCTTTTTAGCGCAGCGCGCGTAGCCGCGAAGGCGTTCGCTCCCCCAAGGAGTGCGGGAGCCTGTGCGTAGCTGGTCGGGCCGGCGACTGGGTATGTAATGCCGTACGAAGGGGCCATCAGTGTGCCCCGCTCAGTAGCTTTGCTTCGCCGATTGAACGCCAGCCGTAACAGATGGCGTGGTGGAGCCAGCGGTGTTCGCGCGCACCTGGCACTTCGGCAGCTCAAAACCACCACTTCCGTTGGAGGTGAACGTGCAGTAGGTGTCGCCGGAGCGGTCGACGTCCATCCATGTGGTGCCGTCGTCGTAGCTCACCTGCAGCTTGATGGTGCCCGAGCCGAACGTACCGAAGGCCGTGAACACACCGCGGCCGCCGGGCCACACAACACCTGACGTGCTGCCGTTGCCGGTGATCGTCCACTTCATCGCAACAGGAATCGCCATGCGGGTCTCCGCTCCAGGAACTAGGAGGAGACCCGTTATTGCGGCTCAGCGTTTCGCATGAGTCTCGCGATCAGTGAATTGTTTGCTCGTCCCAGTCCTCGAGATTGATGGCGAGCCACCCTGTCCCGTCGGGGTGCTCGGCGACCGCGCTCACGGCACGCTCGATATCCTCGATCTCGTTGCCCTCAGCGTCGTAGTACTCGGTGAACTCCGCGATGCGCCCGTCAGTGAGCACGAGGCAACGCATCTTCCGGCTGATCGCCGCTATCATTCGTTGCCTCGTGAGGTAACCGCGAAGATGATCGCACCGATCATAAGCAAGACACAGACCGGGCCGAGCAGTTGCAAGAACGCCATGCCGGCCTCCTGGCGAGCCGCTAGGAGGCGTTCTGTGCGGCGACCACACTCGCAGCCTGGTCAACCGTAAGCCCACTGGAGGAGCTCGCGGGCGCGTCCAAAGGGGGCCCACCATTGCTCATGGCGCCGACGGCAGCTTTGAGGTCGGCGTTGGCGGCGTCGAGCTGGCGCTGCATGTCGAGCACCTGGCCGACGGTGCTCGTGAGCTCGTTGGCGGATGCGCGCATGCCCGCGGCCGCATCCGAGGCGGTGCGGATCGCATCCTTCGCCTGCCGCACGATGTCCGCGAGTCCCTTGACCTCGACGCTCATCTGGTACTCCCGCTCGAGCTCTTCTGCCGAGATCACCACCTCACCAGCGAACAGGAGCCACCGGGGATGCGTCTCGGACCACATGCTCGAGCCGTAGCGCGTGGAGGTTACGCGTGAGTCTTAGTGGGAAGTAATTTTAGTGGGAAGTAATTTTAGTGGGGCTTGGTAGTCCGCGACGTATCGCGCACGAAGTCTTCAACCCATTCGACCGGCATCTTGAAGGTGTCGGCGATCTCGCGTTCGCTCGTACCATTCAACCATAACACCCTCATATACACGCGCATGCGCTCAGGCACGTCTTCAGGCTTGGATAGTTCCTGGAGCACCCAGGTGAAGAATGGCGGTTTGGGTGGTGGGGTGTTGTCGTTCATCGGATCTCGCGAGTATCGGGCGCTTGGGGGAGCGCACTATATAACACTCGTGAGACTCTGATGTAACCGATGGTTTTAGGGTGCTGGGGTTTTTTGCGGCAGGTGATGTTTCAGATAAGCGCGAGCGGCACTGAGGCGGTTGATCGCCAGCAGCCTACCGATTGGATGATTGTAGACGCCGTAGTCGGTGGACCCAAAAATTTCGTAACCGTCCAGCGGTTCCCACTCAAACCCTAACAGCATAGCAGCTGCGAGTGCTTCGTCGTCTGTGAGCTCTTCGTGGGTCACCGGCGCGTCAGGGTTTTTTCCAGATGCTGGTGTGCGTGAGGGCGCCGGCATCGTCGAGATGGGGCGATGCGTTCACGAGCTCAACCTCACCGCCGAGCGCCGCTGATGCTGCAAGCATTTCGTGGTTCGAGGGTGCTGCTCGGAGCGGATCGTCGATCGCGTACGTCGCGACCACAGTCGCGTAGGTGACGGTGCTCAGGGTGACTTTCGGGTCGCTCATGGTTGCTCCGTGCGTTGGCGGGAGGCGTAAAGCTCTCCCAGCAGTTTGTCCCTGGTCTCAGTCGGCTCGAGTGCCAGGCGCGTAAGCATGCTCTGCCAGTCGTCACCCCAGATCTTTCTGGCAACACCGTGGTCGAAGATCAGCGTGTCGGCACTCGGCAGCTCCTCGACGTGCCTGGTCTCACCCTCGAACTTTGTGAAGATCAGATGGTGTGCGGCGCAGACCTCGTCGGCACCGTACGCTTCCCTGATGATGCTCCGATAGAGCGCGAAGCTCCTGGCGTTGCGCGCGTTCTCGGCCGCCCAGATCGGTTGGGGCATGTTTGGGCTTTCGATGGTTTTAGGGTTTCGGGGTAGCGCCGCAAGGTTTCGCCTGAGTGTCAAGCCCTTTCCGGTTTTCCAAAATTATTTTCGGTTTCACGTAAGTTTCCCTATTGCGTCTTACCCGAAGTTGCGAGAACGTAACGTGAACGTTTCGGGAAAGTCTCAGAGGCAAAAATCCGAAATCTGTATTTCCAGGGGCCCCAACAAAGGGCGGCCCCCGGTGGCGGGGGGCCTGTCCATGTGGGGGCGTGGCCTCCCCGTACCTAGGTTGTAAGGTCGGATGGTTACCCGGTGGGGTTGCCTCCCCGTACCTGAGATGAGGCGGTGCCTGACAAGCCCGCAAGTGGAACGCTCCCGGCCCATCTCTTGATGGTGGTGTCCGATGGCAGATAGCCGCGAGGTCGCGAGGAACCGGTGGTCTTATACTCCACACCGCGCGATACCTGCCGCCCGCACCCGTGCGATCGTTACCTCTTGAGGTGACCCGACGCGGACAGTGGTAAACCCGATAGCACCGCTTGGTGCCGGCAACGGGTAAACCCTAGCAGAGTTGCTAGGTAAGGGGCCGCAGCAATGCGGATCACCATCAAACCCTAAAGCGATACTACCCTGACATACCGGGATCGATTGCCGAACGGTTTGATGCCGCGGAGCGGTTCGGCCCCCAGCAATCTACGCCAATGCCAAGGTTGATTGCTGTGATGGCTTGCTTGTCGAGCCATCGCACCAATCAATCTTGGAGCATCGAACCATGTCATCATGGTCCCGCGAACATTCTAACGCCTTTGGATCGTTGCGTGGTGCGAGGAGCACGACGGTATCGTCGAAGGCTTCTGCACACCTCGCAACGATCAACGACAAGCAGAAGGCTTACCTTCGAAGGTTAAATGGTGTGAAGGCTCGGTTCGCTGCCGACGACAAGGCGGCACCTGAGTTCAAGGCGGTGCGCGAGTTCAATTGCCCGGTCCGCGCTGACTGGGTGCCGCCGAAGCCGCGCGGTCGGTCTCACTGCCGCAAGGCGCGCTAATACGTAGAAGGTTTGCAGGAGTATCATCCTGCACTGAAAAAGACTTAGGTCTATCGCGAAAGTTACACGAGGATGAAAAGTCTTTCGGCAGCGAGTACTCTCTTTATCTATCTTAATATCATAATCATTTTTTAATAAGAGAGGTTTCTATCCGAGGGTGTCATGTGGGTATCTGCTTCCGAGGTTACACCATGAAACCCTAAGGCGCTTGGAGCCCAGTAGCTCCCTCAAAAAAATATAAGATGTTGTACACATTTTCTCTGGCGCCATTGATTTACCTCGCTTTTCCTTCCGCGAATAACCCACAGGCTTGTGATATTACGTCGGTCGCAAAGAGACACTGACGCAACCCTCGCTCGGTAGCTCGGAAGCACATGCTTCCAAAGTGATGCGAGGGTTTTATGGTTAGCTTGGTTGGTAGTGGTAAGACGCCTGACGTCCCTGAATTGCCTGGTGTCTATATGCTGCGGCACGAGGGCGATGGGGCTATCTACATCGGCATGTCCTGCAACCTGCGCAAGCGGTGCAGAGAGTGGTACTCGGCCGTCGTTGGTGCTGGCCGCTGGTCGGCCAGCGTGTCATCGACGATGCGCACCGCAGTCTGTGCGTTGGACAAAGAGCAGTGGAGCTTTCATGTGTTGGTCGCGGACCCGCACTTGATGCGTTCTGATCTGTCCAGACTGGAGCGCCGCGCCATCCGCCGCGCAATGGACAAGGGCGAACGGCTTCTGAACAGCCACACATACGGCGCGTGGCAGTGCAAGCCACCTAAAGTTTCGTGAAGGTTACAGAGTCAGAGCCGTAGTTCCACGGATCGCCTGTCGCGCTGTCCAATTCGGACGCGCTTGATACCCACGCGTTACCTCCGAGAGTTACGCACGTTTCGACAACGTGGAGGAATACTTTGAGCCTACTTATCGACTACTTCCCCTGCCCTCGTTGCGGCACCAAGTCTCGCTTCAAGCATCGCGAGGTGCTCGCTGCCAAGTCTGAGACTTGGTACGGCTGCCGCAACGATAACTGCCGCCACCATTGGAAGCTGCTGGTGATGGACGGGCAAGATCCGAAGATCGTTGCGGAGTCGCCCGCGCATGAGCCGGCACGGCGAGTGCTGGAGCATCGTGCCGGAGGCACGGTCAACATGGGTTGCCCGCGGTGCGGACGTTACGGCACGGTCAAAGCGACCGAGCGGCGTATGGATAACGCGACGGTGCGGCGGCACAAGTGCCCGACCGATGGGTACTACTTCAGCTGCACTGACGCTGACGGGCGCGTTGAGATCACCAAGCTGCGACCGAACATGAAGGTGCGGGACGCGGCGTAGCGCACTCACGCGCGCACCATCACACCATTTAACCCTCGGAGGTAACCGATGCTCAGCACCATGAACCCGATGAACGACGTCATCCGCGAGCTCAAGAACGGTCGGCTGATCGAGTCGATCAAGCTGTTCCGCCAAGCCTATGGCGTCGGGCTCAAGGAAGCCAAGGATGCCGTCGAGGCGATCCGCGAAGGGATGGGGCTGGTCTGCACGGGCGACGGCGAGTACCTCATCGTCACCCGCTACCACGACTGCGACCCCGACTACTCCGTGTCTCGCGACTGGACCAAAGAAGTCGCGCTGGCGGAGGCGAGGTCTCTCTGCGAGCATCGCCACGAGATCATCGTCGCCAAGGTCGTGGCGAAGTCGGTCACCACCCGCGCCATGAAGGAAGTGGCTTAACCTGGAGAGGTAACATGAGCGCACGCAAAGTCGGCGGCATCTGGTTCTTCAAGCTGTGGCGGTTGCGGGTTAGCTTCTGTGTGGCGCGCACTCACACCGCCGCCCAATAGGACCATAACACCATGTCACCTTCAGACATCGCCAGCATGACCGACGACGAGTGTTTGGTCGCTGCGATGCTGCTTGGGTTGGACTGGCGCCGATGGGCGAGCACGAAAGGCGGCACGTTCAATACTACCCGCCAAGATCTACGCATGGGCCGTCGTTTCGCAGTAGACAAATACGACGCCGCTCGCATGTTCCTCAACGAGCGCGCAACACCATCTAACCCTCGGAGGTAACCGTGACCGACAAGGAATTCGACGCGACCGCCAAGAGACTACAACGGTCCGTCGACGACCTTCTGAAACTGTCTCGGTATCAGCTGTGGGCTGACGACGCCGAATCTATCGCGGAGATGCTCCAGCAGCTTGTCGAGCGGATGAAGGCCCGATGACCGAACCATCCGACGATCAGATCATCGCTGATGCGATGTTGTTGGGCGGAGAGTTTGAGGGGGAAGACCTCATGTACTCTTGCACTATCCCCGGTGCCAACTCGTCGATGTTCTACAAGTTTCGCGCCCGCGCTGCTTACTGGGCTCTCCACCATGCCGGCTATCATTACGTCGACGGCACGCTGACTAAGCGCCGCTAGGTCAAGCGAAGCGCGACCGCAAGTAGCCGCGCGCACTCACGCGCCACCCCAAACATTTTCAATCTCTGAGACACACGCGAAACCCTGGACGGTTATCGCGGGTGAAAGCACGTCGAAACTACACCGCTCCATTACCCACGGAGGTAACAAACTATGAGTTCACTGGTGCACGACACGACCAACGATAACCGCCTGAGCGACTTCAACGCGCAGGTCCGCGAGCTCGGACGCGATGCAGCTGCGGGGAAAGACTCGCTTCCCAACCTGGCGATGGCGTTCGCCCGCGCTGTCGTCGATGGCGTGATCGATCCGGCGAAGGACGCATCGGGGAAGGACGGCGCCGCGCGCGTGTTCGATCTCTACGCGCAGGCCGAGGGCAAAAAGGCGGTGCATGACCGCACCGAGGGCGGGCTCAAGGCCAACGTGTCCAAGCTGCGCCAGATCCAGAACGCCGCGAGCAACCCGAAGTGGGACTTCGTGGACGTACTGAACCGGGCGCACACCATCCGGCAGGACTACAAGCGCGTCGACATCGACGTGAAGCCGGCCTACGCCGCGTTCGTTGACGTGGCCCGCGAGCAGCAGAAGTTCGACGACGCGCTGACCGACATGCAGCTCGCCGACATCGTGAAGAAGGGCGAGAGCAGCAAAGAGGTGACGCTGGAGGGCGAGCTCAAGCGCATCCAGAAGCGCGTGGAGAAGGTCATCTCCGGCGAGCTCAAGGACCACACCGGCGCGCCCCTGAAGGACCAATCGCCCGAGCTCATCCAAGTCTCGGAGCTCATCGCGCAGCGCCTGGCTGCGCTCATGACTACCAAGCAGGACGAGGAAGACGAGAAGGCGCTCGCCGAGATCATGGCCCGCCGTGCCAACCGTGGCGCGCTGATCGAGGCGCACGCGGCGTAACCCGCCCGAGTAACACCAACATCGCGGGTACCCCCAACCCCCAGCCCGCGATCAGCCGGCCGCAGCATCAACCTGCCCCCATCAGGGCTGCGGCCGGCGACCCTAACAACGCGCGCACTCACGCGCATCTGGACCATCGCACCATGCAACCCTACAAGCGCAGCCTCACTGAATACGCCGACATCACCGGCCTACTCGCTTGCTGCGACCACAACGAGGTCATTGCGCTCGCCATGCTGGCTGGAGCGGACCTCGGCGGCTCGGACGAGTTTGGCTATCGCTGCCACCCGAACGCCATGCTTCGCATGTCGCGCTCCAGAGCTGCGGCCGACTTCCTCATCGGATGCGACATCCCGCTTACCTCACAGGTAACGACATGACACGCGAAGAGCTCGCGAAGCGACATAGAGAATATCAGAGCGAGTACGGCGAAGGGCTCGTCACGCACATCGACAAGATCGAGCGACATCAAGCGCCGTCCGCCGTGGATATCCTCGTCACTCAGGCGCTGCTCTCTGGCGCTCGGTTCGAGAAGACCGAAGACAGCGAAGTTCAGTACCGGCTGTTCATCGGCGAGTACGACGCAGGCGGATGGATGAACCGCACGCGCGCCGCCCTGGCAGCGAACCTGATCCTTGGCGTCCCGCTACCCGAGAAGGTAACACCATGAAACCATCCTGCAACAACTGCCGTTGGGCGATCATGCGGGACTACGGCTACTCGAACTACACGGTCGAGGGAACGACGTTCAGCTGTGCCCAACGCCTGCACCCCGGTGGTGACTTCGATCGCTGGTACGGCAGGGACGAGCGTCTGGAGCATGCACATAAGTGCGAGAAGTACGGCGAAGGTGAGCCGCTGGAGTTCGACGTGGACGGCGAGAATTATCCGAACGGGCTCACGCCGGACCAGCGCGCCACGTTCGAGCTCGACATCACCTTTCAGATGCTGGAGGGGAAGGTCGGATGACCGAAGAGGAAGGCAACTACTACATCACCCTCGCAACGTTGCATGGTCCGAGCACTGTCGACGATCTCGAAGGCGGTACGTCGGAACGCGGCACGCACGACCCGCTTACCTTCTCGCTCGGCGGCGTCGATGAACCTGAGTACTGGTGGGTCTTCCGCGACGCCTACGTCACACCCGACGAGCGTCTGTGCAGAAGAAACTTCGACACGCGCGCCGAAGCCGCGCGTCACTACTGCCTGCACTACGGCCTGATCAAACCATAGGACCATCGCATGCGCCGCTTTTTCTACAATTACCTCGCGCGCCCGCTGGCGTGGGCGATCCCGATGGGCCTCATCATCGCGCTCCTCGGACTACCGCTCTTCAAGTTCTGGGTCGCGCTGTGGTCGGCGATCCTGCTGGATGTGCTGGTCAACTTCCTCTTCCCCGCGTGGAAGGCTACCCCGAAGGGTAACGAGAATGCCCGACGTTGATGACGACACCTGCATCACGCTGGCGATGTTGCACGGCTGCCAGTTCCACAACGTCGGGGATACGGATTGGTACGTTCATGACGACGGCGACAACCTGCATCCGCTGGAGCTCAAGCGATACGACGCTTGGGAGAAAAACATGCTGCACGGTCGGCGGCACTGGTGTTGGGCGTCCCGCGAAGAGCTCGCACGCGACTACTGCAAATTTCATGGGCTGATCTGATGAACGCCATGCCAAGGGACCACCAGAAGATGCTCGACACCTGCCGGTCGCAGGGTCTCATCAACGAGAGCAACGAGCTGACTGACGCCGGGCATGATTATGTGCGCGCACTCATGGCCCGCATCGAGCACCACCGCCGCACGTCCGACGGCAAGAAGGATCAATATCTGAGGCGCGCATGACCGACGAAGAGTGCATCGCGACGGCTTTACTGCACGGCGCTAAGATCTGGCCTTCGGGGCAGGAGTTGCAGGAACGAAACCGCCGCTACGGTGGCGAGAAAGGCACGCATCCAATCTACGTCATCGACCGTGGCTTTCATGAGCGGATGCCGTGCGTATACGACGACCTGAGGCCGGCTTACAACGAAGCAAAAACAGCCGGGGAAGCCGCCCGTGCCTACTGCATCCGCCACAACCTCATGAGGTAACGATGGCTCGCCAGCCGTATTACATCGTCGTGTGTAAGGATCGCGACATTTACGTGCTCGCGACCAGCCGTCACTTCCGTACCTACACCGACGCGCAGCTCTACACCCAAAGCCTCGCCATCACGCGCGAGCCGATCATTGTGATGATTGATTAACATGACAGCACCATCGGATGACGACATCGCGGACATCGCGCTCGCCCAGTTGCTGGGCGGTAAACTGTATCGCTCTCAATTCATGCCCGGATGGAAGTTTTCCCCGACGCTCCGCGCCGCGGATTACAACGTCGGGTGGGATACCGAAGGCGACGCAGCACGCGGTTACCTCGAAGAGTACCGCACAGGCGAATCAGCGACAGCTCCGCAGTACAGATCATGACCACACCATCGGATGACGAGTGCATCGCACTGGCGCTGTTGCACGGCGCGGACATCAGCGAGCACTACGGGAAAGGATACGTGAACGTAACTAGATCGGACGATCCCGTCGCGTTGCAGAACCGTGAAGCGAACGGGCGGTTTGGATTCGACTCACGAGGCGCAGCGGCGCGAGCCTACTGCGAATACCACAACCTGATCGGAGACACCCATGAACGTAGCCCCGAACTTCGGAGCGGACACGCCGCCTGAGCAGGTGACGTACCAGGCGATCGCCGCACAAATCCGATCGCTCAACCCGCGCGCACTCACGCCGGCGTCACTTGAGGACGTCATCCTCATGATCGAATGGATGCAGGAGGAAACCATCAAGCGCGACGAAGAGCTTACTCGCAGGGGTAACGAGCTCACACAGCGCGAAGCGGAGCTTCAAAGCTGGGAAAAGAGATTGCAGATCAAGCAGCGCGCCGTGGATGCCGTGCTCAAGCGCGCTCCCGATGGGCGGCGCTACTGGTGGTTCGGGAGGAAGGGGTCGTGACACTGGTTCGGGAGGTCATCCAGCAGTTTAAGGACGAGGACGGCCACCTCAGCGGTGGGTTGATCGCCGTCGGGCGCGGCGCGCTGTACATCGAGCAGGATGACCGCGGCTTTGACTTCTGGCTGTACCCAAAGGGCCACCAGGGCAGTGGGAGGTGGGAGAGCATCGCCGCCGAGCATATCGATCAGCGGCTGTTGCGGACTGGCATGGATGAGTTCGAAGCTCAGTTGCTTCTCGACTATTACCTGGAAGGTAACGATGAAGACCGAAACCAATTTTGACGAGTTCTGCCCCTGGCCGTTCTGGCAGCCCTATGGGCTGGTCGAGCGGCCGGTGGTGAAGGCGAAGAAGCTGCGCAAGCCTCGCCGCCCGCGCGCCGCCACCAAGGCACTGTTCACCAACGCGCTGTTCAAGCCGAAGGTGATCCCGAACAAGAAGCGGAAGAACGTGCGCGGCAAGATCACACCATCTAACCCTGAGAGGTAATCATGGCGAAAGAGAAGATCGTCTGCTCAGAGTGTGGTGGCGAGAACGTATTAGCTGATGCGTGGGCGCGCTGGAACGTCGAGAAGCAGGAGTGGGAGCTCGACAACACGTTCGACAACAAGTTCTGCGAGGACTGCGACAGCGAGTGCAATGGTGACTGGGTAGAGATCGAAAATAAATAGCGCCGACCAACAAATATAACTTTCAGGCGACACAGAGGTAACCCTCGAAAGTTACTTCGGACTCCATCGAAACGGAGTCCAAACGATGCCCTCACAGAAAACGCTCGACCGCTTTGAGGAAGAGCGAGAGGCAAAAGTAATCCCGCTCACCGAGGGCCGCAAAGACGACCAAGGCAAAGACCCTTGGCACCTCGCACCCTGGGACGCTTTCCGCGCGATCACCAAAGTCCTCCGGTTTGGAGCCGGCAAGTATGCCCCCCGCAACTGGGAGAAGGGCATGGACTGGTCGCGCCCCTACTCGGCTCTCATGCGTCACATGACGTCGTGGTGGGAGGGCGAGAAGGCTGATTCCGAGACCGGCTTCTCGCATCTCTGGCACGCCGGCTGCTGCATCGTGTTCCTCATCGCGTTCGAACTGCGCGGTGTGGGCACCGACGACCGCCCCAAATAACAACTTCCAACCTTGGAGTGAAGTAACGTGCCCATCCCAGTGACCATCACTGACCGCTTCCGCGCGGCTTGGACTGCGTTCAAGCAGAACACCAAGCCCGATCCCGATGCGCTGAACAACTATCTGGCGCAGCGTCGTGCCGAGCGTGAAACCTCGCTCAACAAGCTCGAGCCCTACGACAAAGCGCTTGTGGCTTCGATCGCCGGCGACACCGCCAACGCCGATCGGTTACTCGATCAGGTAATGCCGGCCGTCGAGCGGCTGGAGCTCGAGGACCAGGCGCGGGTGATGATGCACATGTGTCAGCACAATCCCCGCATCATCACGACCACGCCGGTGCGGATGTGGGTGACCAAGCGCGACAACCTTCGCTCGCTGGCGACGCTGATCGCCCGCAAGGAAGAGATCGTGGTGGTCCGCTGATGGTGTTTGCGTTCAACCCCGACGACCGCCCCGCAAGGATCTTTCGTTACGTCCCGCCGGGCACGCTCCCATCGAGGG
The DNA here is from genome assembly GCF_004212635.1 of Bradyrhizobium genosp. SA-3. Lineage (GTDB taxonomy): Bacteria > Pseudomonadota > Alphaproteobacteria > Rhizobiales > Xanthobacteraceae > Bradyrhizobium. The sequence continues at coordinate 41,438 of NZ_PSRT01000042.1, forward strand.
ACATCATCTCGATCTACGACAAGGAGAACAACCTCCTGATCATCGACAAGGCGAACTTCGAAGTGCTCACGCCCGTGCAGAAGCATCTCGTGCTGCGTACGCACGAGCCCTGCATCGAGGTCGATTACTTCAAGAAGTACCGAGTTTGGGGGCTCGCCGCTTAGGCCGCGCGCACTCACGAACGACCCTACCCTCACCCACAACTGGAGACTGGACTATGAAGCTCAACGACGTCGTCAAGCGCATTCCCGGCTGGTACAAGGCCGGTCACTCGATCTACCTGAAGTCGCCGCCCGGCCGCGGCAAGACCACGGTGCTCGCGCTCTCCTCGACGATCTTGTCAAAGGCGCTCGGCGGCAACTACGGCCACGTCATCATCAACGGACCGCTGCTCACGCCGGGCGATGCGGTCGGGTACCTGATCCCCAAGCATCACGACAACGGCCGCGTCTCGTCCGTCTACACCGAGCCGTTCTGGTTCGTTACCGACCAAGGTAAGCACATCACCGACTACGACGGCGGCATCATCATCGTCGACGAAGCCGACAAGATGGACACCGACGTCAAGAAGGTCATCGGCGAAGCTGCGCTGTCCGGCCGGCTGGGGCCGCATCGGCTACCGAAGGGCTGGGTGGTCTGGATGGCGGGCAACCGCGCGCAGGATCGCTCCGGGTCCACGAAGGAGCTCGATCACCTCATCAACCGCCGCATGGAAGTGGACATTCAGGACGACATCGAGTCGTGGCTGGACTGGGCTTCGAACAACGGCATGTTGCCGCTGACGCAGGCGTTCGCGGCGCAGAACCCGCAGATCGTCTTCACCGATGGCGTGCCCGACAAGCAGGGTCCGTGGTGCACGCCGCGCTCGCTGGCGATGGCGGACGAGTACATTCGCGCGGTGACCGGCAACACGGGGGACATTCCGGAAGATCCGCTGCTGGTCGAGGAGATCGCCGGCAAGATCGGCACGGGTCCGGCGACGCAATACTTTGGCTTCGTGCGCCTGGAGCGCGAGATGCCGAAGTTCGAGAAGATCATCGCCGACCCGACCAAGGTGAAGACCCCGGAGAAGCCCGACGCGCAGATGCTGGTGGTCTACAACCTGGCGCACCGCGTCGACGCCAAGACCATCAAGCCGGTGATCACTTATGTGGAGCGCATGCCGAAGGAGTTCGCGGTGACGTTCGCGAAGGCCGCCTGCAAGCGCAACCCGGAGCTGGTCATCGATCCGGCCATGCGCGAGTGGTCCACCAAGAACGCCACCCTGATGGCGGCGCTGACTGCCTAACGCCCGGCCGGCGTAGGGGCGCCGAGAACAGCTCCCGAGTTCGGCGTGTGCGAACTCGGTGCCCCGCTTCTTTCCTGACACCCAACCGTAACTCTGAGAGGTAACGATCATGGCCCTTGGCGAATGGAAGATCACTGTGCGCGTCGACTTCGCGACGAAGCAACAGGAAGAGACGTTCACGAAGTTCATGAAGAGCCTCGCCAAGAGCGCCAACTCCACGGTCGCGCTGCTCGCTGACAAGCGCAAGCCGCAGATCGCGTTCGAGTACGGTGACATGTTCGCCGGCTCCGAGCAGATCGAGCTGTGGACCGAGGGCGATGAAGGAGAAGAGGCGTGAACTACGGCGGCAGCGGCGATCCGATGGCGGCTTTCCCGAAGCTCGGTTTCCCGGAGGAAGTTAAATTTAAGTGGGAGCGCAGCGAAACCTATCACTACTACGCTTGCCGTCCGATTCCGACGCGTCCTGAACTCGCTGTAGCAGTTTGGGCCGGCGGCACGAGCTTCTGGGTTTCACTGTATCGCCTGAGATCGTCCGCCGAGGCGCTTCACTATCACGCCTTCACCGGTGCGGACGAGCTCGAGATGATGCGCGCCGAAGATCCCCTGCAAGTGCAGGGCATCATTTTTCACCTGATCCAAAACCACCTACCCCGAGAGGTTACTTCCAATGCAGCTTGAAGCCTGCGCACTCACGGCCGCCCAAGAGAAACTCTGGAGCGATACTCGCGTCGCGCTCCTGTGGCACTGCCCAGCGTTCAGTCACATCTTCTACACGATGCTCGACAATGCCGGCTCGAAGCATGTGGCGATGTTCACCAAGGACGTGCCCATTGCGGCGACCGACGGCGTGAACCTGCTCCTCAATCCGGAGACGTTCTTCAAGTACAATCTCAATGAGCGCATCTTCATCTGCGCCCACGAGATCATGCACTGCGTCTGGAACCACTGCGGCCTGATGCACGGCTTCCAGCGCCGCGGCAAGATCTCCTACCCCGACGGCACGGAGCTCCCCTACAACCAGGAGACCATGAACGTTGCCACCGATCTGGTGATCAACGACCTGCTCATCGAGTCCAAGATCGGCGCCTACAACAAGGACTGGCTGCACGACAAGCAGTACGCGGTCAGCACCGACTCGGCGATCGATGCCTACAAGAAGGTGTTCCAGCAGCAACAGGGCGGCGGGAAAGGCGGCGGCAAGGGCAACGGTCAGGGACCGTCTGGTAGCGGCTTCGATCAGCACCTGGCGCCGGGTACCTCGCAGGGTAAAGACCCATCGACGGCGACCGCCGAGCGCAATGACCTGAAGTGGCAGACGGAAGTTGCTGCCGCTGCGGCCGCTGCGAAGGCGCAGGGCAAGCTGCCGGCGGGTCTCGAGCGCTGGTTCGGAGAGATCCTCAACCCGCAGGTCGACTGGCGCGACAAGATCGCCGCCCTCTTTGCGAGGAAGGTCGGCTCGGGCTCGTACAACTGGCAGAAGCCCGATCGCCGCCTGATCGTGCGGGACATCTATTACCCCGGAAGGTCAGGCTTCGGCTGCGGCACCGTGGTGATCGGCGTGGACACGTCGGGAAGTATTGGCCCGAAAGAGCTCGACATGTTCTTCGCGGAGATGGCGGGGATCTTGGAGGACTGCCGGCCGCAGAAGCTGGTGGTCATGTGGTGCGACGCGCAGATCGGCCGCATCGACGAAGCCGAGGAGCCCAGCGACCTCAACGTCATCCGCGCCAAGGGCGCACCGGGTGGCGGTGGCACCAGCTTCGTGCCGGTGTTCGAAGAAATCTACAAGCTCGGCCTGGAGCCCGATGCCCTGGTGTATCTCACCGACGGCATGGGCACCTTCCCAAGCAAGGCGCCGAGCTATCCCGTGATTTGGGGAAATATTTACCCGCAGTCGAAGTACCCCTTCGGCGACGTGGTGGATGTTCCCAAGCAAGCTGCCTGAGGGGGCTGCAAACCTTTCCCCGCAGCCGGGTGGCAACGGGCGAGCGTATGCCCTCAGAGGGTACGGACATCCTCTCTGAACGGCTAGGCGACAACAAGGCGGAGCTCCTGTGCCCCCTCAAGGCATGCAGTCATGCAGTCATGCAGGCGAAGCTCCGCAAGCCACCAATTTTCTTCTAACCCCGAGAGGTAACGATGGGCTGCGATATTCATCTTGTGCTCGAGAAGAAGTGGAACGACCGTTGGGTCGGCGTCACTGACTTCCCTTATGTGCCGGTCCAGGTGTACGGCGGCGCGCCGGATTACAAAACGGTTCGTGGATACCCCCACTACGACGTTCGCAGCCGCGACTACGACCTGTTCGCTCGCCTAGCAGGCGTTCGCGGCGCGGGGCCTGAGCCGCGCGGGCTACCTGACGACGTGTCTGATCTGGCGCGGATGGAGGTCGAACGCTGGGACAGCGACGGACACTCACACTCGCATTGCTCCCTGCAGGAGTTCGTGCAGGCGAAGCTCGCGAGTGACGCTCCCGAGAAAATGCTGGTCGAGAACGACCCTCGCACCCAAGACCCCTACTACCACTACTTCGGGATCGGGAAAGACGAGCTCGCTGAGGCGGAATACCGCGTCGTCTTCTGGTTCGACAACTAACCCACCGAGGTAACGATGGGCGGAGCCTACAGCGTGGCGCCGATGCCGGTGCTCGAGCAGCCGAAACCGAAGCGTCGTCGCAAGCCGACAGACTATTCCAAGCTGATCGTCCGCGGGCCGCGCCTGACCAAGACCTACTGGATGCTCAAGGAAGGCTTCGTGCAGGACATTCAGCGCGAACGCGCCGGCGGCACCAGGAACAACTGTTACTTCGACTGGCAACACCAGCGGCGCCTTGGGGCACTGCTCGAGCGCGGCTGGATCGAACAGCGCGAGGGTCCACGCAAAGGCGTGGTCTACCGCACCACCGGAGAAGGCGCCTTCGCAATGCTGCTCGCTGAAGGCCAGTTCGAAGCCAAGCGCGCACTCACGAAACCATAGGACCATCGCACCATGTTGCTGCGCGATCTTAAAATGGAGCCTCGCGAGAGGGAGCACTACTTCGACAAATATTGGGTGAACCTACGCGACGGGTCAGCGCTCTTCATCCAACGCGCCGCGAGTACGAAATTACGATATCCGGTCGGCACATGGTTCATTTTTCATGCAGCTACTTACGGAAGCCACTCGCACTATCTAGCCACGCGCTACGAGCTCGACGAGTTCGAAGCTCAAGCCGTGTTCGATCATTACCTGCAATTTCACGGGGTAACCGATGAAGCTCTCTGACATTCCGTGGCCCGGTGATGTGATTGCTCGCGGTCTGAACGAGGACGAAGGCGCGATCGCCCTACCGGGAACGCCCTACGTCCTGACGATCTGCTACCTCGAGTATAGCGATGGCCCCGAGTTCTCCGTCGTTGTCCGCCTAAACGAGAACGGCGCCCCCATTCGATGCATGGGCAACGCCTTCGACTTGAAGCCTGCCAGCCCGCGTGGTCATCGCGACGAGCGCGATCCGAGCTGCTCACGCTTCGACCTCCCCTCGCTGTTCGAGCTCCTCGCAGCCGTCGACTACTTCGCCCAACGCTACGGCGCTAACCCTCCGGAGTAACAATGCCCGCATTCAGCCAAAGCACGCTCAACCAGCTGCACTCGAACATTCGCACGCTGTGGTACCGGCGTCAGCGCGTGGGCAAGATGCACCTCAGCCACGAGGAGTACATCGACACCTTCGTGCCGTTCGAAGCGCGTGAGCATTTCGTTGCCGTCGCACGTCATGTGCAGTCGCGTCCGCAGTGGCATGATCTGCACTGGCCGCTCGCCGACGGCACGCGCCTCAAGCTGAACGTGCTGCTCGACAGCAAGGTCGACCGCCCCGCTCCGCCGTACATGCGCGAGCACATCGTGCAGCCCGACGCGCCCCAGGAGATCGTCGACCGCATCAACAGCTGGATCGCCACCGGCGGTGACGCGCATCGGGATTTTGCGCGGGTGGGCGTGCTCTTGGGAAAGCTCAATGAGACCTGCTCGCGCAATACCATCCGCTACTACTGGCCGACGATCATCCCGATCTGCGCCGAGCACCAAGAGACCAAGCGTTTCGCCGAGGAGCTCGCCGCCCTCAAGCCGCCGAAGAACCCGGCGCCGTTACCTCGCGGGTTACAGCAGGCGTGCCGGTTGACGGCGGTGACGATCACAACGACGTTGTTGATCCCGGCCGATGCGCAGGATCAGGGCTGGGGTGAAGCGACCATCCAAGTCGCGAACGGACAACGCTACAGCGAGCCTGACCTCGGCGCTTTCAGCGGGCTGAGCTGAACGAAAAAGCCGGCGAGGATCTGGACACCCTCGCCGGCTGAACTCCCACCCACAGGAGATGCGCTCGCGCGCTGAAGATTCATATGGGCGCGGCCGATTCGCGTGTCAACTAGGACGAGCACTGTGCGGACAATAATTCTGGATTTCGAAACTTATTACGACAAGGAGTACTCGCTCCGCAAAATGACGCCGGTGGAGTACGCGCTCGATCCGCGTTTTGAAAACATCCTTTGCGCCGTCAAGGAGGGCTGGCCAAGCAACCAGCCGACCTACTACGTCGATGGCGCCGACTTCGATAAGTGGGTGAAGGACGCTGCGCTCGAGAGATCAGCAGTAGTCTCCCACAACGCGCTCTTCGACATGTGCGTCCTCGCGTGGCGCTACGGCATCGTGCCGCGCCTCATGATCGACACGCTGGGCATCTCGCGCGCGATGCTTGGCTACAAGCTCCCTCGCCTCTCGCTGGAGGCCGTCGCGCGGCACCTGGGGCTCGGCGTAAAGGGCAACACTGTTCACAACGTCATCGGCATGAACCGCGACGCGATCAAAGCCGCGGGCCTCTGGGACAGCTACGCCAGCTACTCCATGAACGACGCTGATCTGTGCGCCGGCATCTACGACACCCTCGTACGCTCGGGCGGTTTCCCCATCAAAGAGCTGGCGATCCAGGACATGGTGCTGCGCTGTGCCATCCAGCCGAAATTCCTGCTCGACCAAAACACCCTCACAGAGCACCTGGCCGAAGTCCGCGCGAAGAAGGATCAGCTGATGGCACAAGCCATGCTGGTCGGCGCCGGCGGCAAAAGCGACCTGATGTCGAACGACAAGTTCGCCGAGTTACTTCGCCAGGTAGGCTGCGAACCACCCACCAAGATCTCGATCCGAACGGGACAGGAGACTTATGCTTTTGCGAAAACCGACAAAGAGTTCATCGCGCTCGAAGAGCACCCGAATCCGGCCGTGCAAGTCCTGGTGGCTGCCCGCGCCGGTCACAAGTCCACGTTGGAGGAATCCCGCTGCGAGCGCCTGCTGAAGATCTCGCAGCTGACCTGGCCGGGCAATCAACAAGGGTTGATGCCGATCCCGCTGCGCTACGGCGGTGCCCACACGCACCGCCTCAGCGGCGATTGGAAGTTGAACATGCAGAATCTCCCACGGGGAGGAAAGCTGCGGCGCGCACTCATCGCACCACCCAACCATACGATCCTCACGATCGACGCCTCCCAGATCGAGGCACGCATTGTTGCATGGCTGTGCGGACAAGACGATTTGGTCGCACAGTTCGCCGGCGGCGAAGATGTCTATTCGTCTTTCGCTTCGGACGTTTTTGGTTACGAGGTGCATAAAAAGACGCACCCTAGCGAAAGGTTCATGGGAAAGACCGGCATTCTTGGGCTTGGTTTCCAGGTGGGAGGAGCGAAGTTCCAAAACACCGTCGAGGTGCAGAGCGTTTTGCAGCTCGGTCAAAAGATCGAGATGCCGCTTGAGGAAGCGTTCCGCGTCGTTCAGATGTACCGGAGGAAATACTCCCGCATCTCAGCGACTTGGGGGCTCCTTCAGACGCTGGGAATTCCCGTCCTCGCCGGCAACGGTGCGACCTTCTCGATCGGCCCATGCGTCTTCGAAAAGGGAGCCGTAGCGCTCCCCAGTGGCTTGAAGCTGTTCTACCACGATCTCCACCAAGAGAGCGGTGATCGCGGCATGCAGTGGGTTTTCACCTACGGAGGTGAGACCCAGAAGCTGTACGGCGGAAAACTCCTAGAGAACATCGTACAGGCGCTCGCGCGCATCATCACGATGGATGCCGCGCTGCGAATACAGAGGCGGATCGCCCTCGGCATGCAGGTGCACGACGAGCTCGTGTACTGCGTCCCCAACGATCGCCTCGAGGAAATCAAGCATATCGTCCTGGAAGAGATGCGACGCCGCCCGGACTGGGCGCCAACCTTGCCGTTGGAAGCGGAGGTCGGCACTGGCCCATCGTATGGCGACGCTAAATAACCCCACGAGGTTACCGTCATGCCAAGTCGAGTTCCACTCGCGCATACGCGAGAGCGTCATACTATTGCGAAGCTGTTCATAGATCTAACTGTCGAGATGCGCATGTCGTTGTTCGGCGATCAAACGGTGCGACGAGACACAGGGATCGGCACGCTGTTGATGGTGGGCGCTGCGGTCGTGGTCGGACACGCAGAAGCGCGCCCGATGAACGCCACCAAGATCTCGCTCTACGTCAATCTGCCGCGCTCCACAGTTCAGCGAAAGCTGGATCAGTTGCAACAGCTCGGCGTGATCGTACGTCGCGGCAATGCCTATTGCCTCTCACCATCACGGGCGGGGAACATCCCCCCGGAGTACGTGAAACGCTCAGCCCGTATAATCACGGAAGCAGCGAAGCGGCTAACGCGCGAAGTGTAGCTTCTTAGCAATAGGCGAAACCACCTCTTCGACATTTTGGGCACACGCGATGGTGGAATGCCCATTTTGGCTTCCGTGCTGTCAACCACAAGGATTAATCTACAGCGCGACTTTAAACGCTCACGTAACCTCCAAGAAACCCCCGTGAAACCATTGAAATATTTGAGGAATTTCTGCGCGACAGTGTTGACTTCGTTCCGCAGTTGACTCATTTAATCTTGTAACCTTCGCGTGAAGTTATCCTGAACCAGGGTCAAAACTCCAACCAAAGCAAGTAGCATCACATGCGCCCCACAACGGCTCCCCTCCCCTCTGACAACGACGAGACGACCCAGCTTCGGACACGTATTCGGGATTTGGAATTGGCGCTCGGCCAGCGCGACGAGAGCCTGGCCGCAACGTTCCGCCTGACGCCGGTGCTGAACAATCTGATGGGGCTGTTGATGAACGTGCCGGTGGTGACGCCGGAGATGATCCGCCAACGCCTCGAGATCGCGCCCGATGCCAAGGTCGCCGCGCATCGTCTGCGCAAGCATCTGGAGCCGTGGCAGATCAAGATCCAGTCGCGCCGCAACGTCGGCTACTGGATCGAGGACGAGGACAAGCTGCGCGTTCGCGAACTCATCCGCCAGAAGATGGCGGGTCAGATGGTTACCCCCGAGGTAGTCGTCGACAACGAGCTTGCGGCAGAGGGCGACGACGAGACCGCCGAGTAATTCGGTTCCTCCCTGACTACCCGGTGCGGAATTTCCGCACCGGGAATTTTTCCGCCCAGAGGACAGAGTTATGGAATATTTTCGGGATACCGAAAGCTCTTTGTCGAGTGACTGGACTGCGCGCTTTTTGGACATCGCGCGCGTCGTCGCGGGCTGGAGCAAAGACCCCGGCCATAAAGTCGGTGCGGTCCTTGTAAGGCCCAACCGCACCATCGTGAGCGTCGGCTACAACGGCTTCCCGCGCGGCACCGACGACTACCATCAGCTGCTCAACGATCGCGACACCAAGCTGAAGCGCACGGTCCATGCGGAGGTGAACGCGATCATTACCGCCGGCGAGAAGCTGGACGGCTGCACGCTCTACGTAACTCCCCTGTACCCTTGCGCCTCGTGCGCCGGGATCATCATCCAGAGCGGCATCCGCAAGGTCGTCGCCGAGATGGCGCACGACGTGCCCGATCGATGGGCGGAAGATTTCAAAGCGGCTGCGCGAATGTTTCGCGAGGCTGGGCTCGACGTCGAGCTCGTGCGGAAGGAGCGCGTCTAGTGGCTTTCCCTTCGCATCAGGACAAGCTTTATCAGGAGTATTTGCGCATGAGCATTCTCGGTGGTGGCAGCTCGGGACTCGGCGCGCTCCCTTGGCCGCCGTCGGCACAACAGCAGGCGCCCGTCTACCATCCGTGGGGCGTCCCGCAGGCGAACTTCAAGCACGCGCCGGAGAACATGCGCGCCGCTCTAGCGATCCGCATGGGCTGGAACGTCAATCAGACGGGCTTGAAGTATTTCGAATACTGCGAGCCGCGAAAGCTCGACGCCGAAAAGGCAGTCGTGTTCGTCATCCACGAAGGTAAGGCGCTGGCGATCGAGGATGATCTGAATCTCTTCCCGAGCGACGCGCTCGTCACGCAGCTGCGGCTCCTGCAGGACACCAAGTGATGCTCCTGCTCATCTACTTCGCCGTGGTTCTCGACGCACATCAGAACATGTTTTGGAGAATGAAATGAAGGCCGCATATATCGCAATCGCTCTGCTCGGAGCTGTTACCCTCGCGGGTTGCGACGACGCGCAAATCGCTTCAGAGAACCTGTCCAAGGCAGCGGACAATTTTGAGATTAACCGCCGGATCGTTTTCTACAACGGCATCAGCGGTGAATATATCCTGACCATCGAGGGCCTCTGCTCCCAGCAGCCCGACGGTCGGAAGCTCGCCGTGATTTGCAAAACCGGGCCGAGCTCCTTCAAGAAACACTTTCTCGGCTTGTCCGACAACGTGACCTACTTCTCGGAGCAGATCGATGCGGCCCAGGCGAGTGCCTACCACTACCGCGTGATCTTCAAGCCGGCGGCGATCATCCCCAACGTGGAAGTTCGCTAATGAATGTCGCCGTCAAGCCCTTCGCGTGGAGCTACTCGCGCCTCAAGAACTTCGAAACGTGCCCGAAGAGGCACTGGCATGTTGATATCAACCGGGATGTCAAGGAAGAGGAGGGCGAGGCCCTGCTCTGGGGCAACGAGGTCCACAAGGCGATCGAGAACCGGATCGCCAAGAACACGCCCCTGCCCCACGGCATGGACCCCTTCGAGAAGTGGGTGCAGAAGGTCGTTACCGGCCAAGGTAATCCTGGCGTGCAAGTGCTGGTCGAACAGCAGCTCGCCATCAACGCCAACTTCGGCAGGACCGCGTGGTTTCCGAGTGACGCTAAGCGTGCCGGCACTGGCAATCCATGGTTCAGGGCAAAGGGCGACGTCATCAAGATCGCGGGGCCAGTGGCGTTGATCGTCGACTGGAAAACCGGGAAGCCACTCGAGGATTCGCAACAGCTGGCGCTGATGGCGGCCTGCGTGTTCGCCCACTATCCCGAAGTCATGAAGGTCCGCAGCCTATTCGTTTGGCTCAAACACGACTGCGAGACCAAGGAAGATTTTCACCGCAACGACATGGCAGCGATGTGGAAACATCTGTGGCCGCGCATCGAGACCCTCAAACATGCCCACGACACAACGACGTACCCGGCGAAACCCGGCCCGCTCTGCCGCCGCTACTGCCCGGTCTCAGCCTGCCCCCACCACGGAGAGAGCAGCTGGTGACAGTTGGCGCTGGATGGCGGACGGAGAGATCATGTTGCGGTCGCATCTTCCGCCGGACACGCCGCTCAAATTGACGCGGGTATTCGAAGCTGAGACTCGCCAATGGAAAGTGCTCGTGCAGTTCGTCCGCGAGAACGGACCCCCGGTCCTGATCGGCAGCGAGCCGCTCGAAGACTTCCCGAGCGAGCTGATGATCGCTCAAGCGATGCTGGTGGCGTGATGGTGGACTATCGCGGCATCCTGCGCGCGGCTGAGACCGCAACGGTGGACCCGTCCCTGCCTGAGAAGACCCAGCGGGAGCAGGAGGCCGGCCGTGCACGGATCATGCAGAACCTGCGCGCGAGCGTCGTAGACGTCGGGATGGACGAGCTGCAGAGGCGCTTCGGTAAGCGCAGCGTGCCGACCGGTGGCTTGCGATTTGTCGCTGAGGCTAATCGCTGGATGGTCGACGTCGTGGTGCACACGGCGGCGAGGCGCGTGATGCAGTTCGAAGACGAGCTTCTGGAATTTCCGAGCGATCACATGATCGCACAAGTCGCACTGGTGGTGTGATGGGCAAGGGCAACACCCCGGAGGGTCGCGTCAAAGGCGCGGTGAACAAGGTGCTCGCCCGTTACCCCGAGAGTTACCGCTACATGCCCGTGCCTTATGGGTATGGCCTGAGCTCGCTGGATTTTTTGATCTGCCATTACGGGCAGTTCATCGCCATCGAAACCAAGGCGCCTGGCGAGAAGCCCACCGCGCGCCAGGAGAAGATCATCGCCGAGATCGAGCACGCCGGAGGGCGCGTATTCGTGATCGACGGCCAGCCGCCACAATTAGCGGAGCTGGAAGCGTTTCTCGAGCAGGTAAAGAATGCAAGTTCAGATCAGTGCGAAACACAAGATGCTGGCGGTGCCCGTAGCGGAAAACCTCCAAAATCTTTTCCCCGCGGCAAAGCAAATTCAATTCGCCGGAGCCCCGCATTTACTCCTGCCGCATCAGCCGACGGAGACGTTCCTGCTGCGGCGTCTGGGCTACGAGGTACCGGCACCGATCCTGACGCACTATGATTGGCGGAATGGCTCGCCGTTCAACTCCCAGAAGAGCACGGCGGCCCTCCTGACCCTCGAGCAGCGCGCGTATGTCTTGAATGGCATGGGCACCGGCAAGACCAAGAGTGCGTTGTGGGCCTGGGATTACCTGCGAAGTAACAACGTCTGCGGCAAGCTGCTGGTGTCAGCGCCACTGTCGACGCTGAGCTTCACCTGGGCGCGGGAGATCTTCAACACGCTTCCTGGGCGCAAATGCGCCGTGCTCCACGGCACCAAGAAGCAGCGGCTACAGAAGCTGGAAGACCCCGAAATCGAGATCTTCATCATCAACCACGATGGCCACAAGGTCATCCTCGACGAGCTGATGGCGCGCACCGACATCAACGTGCTGTGCATCGACGAGCTCGCGGTGTTTCGCAACGGCGGATCGTCACGCACCAAAGAGATGATCAAGCTCGCCAACCGGATGGAGTGGGTGTGGGGCATGACCGGCTCGCCCATCCCGACATCGCCGACGGATGCCTGGGCGCAAGCAAAGCTGGTGACCCCCTCTCGTGTGCCGAAATACTTCGGAAGGTATCGCGAAGAGCTCATGACCAAGGTGACGGCGTTCAAGTGGCACCCGAAGCCGGACGCGGTCGACAAGGCGTACGCGACACTTCAACCCGCGGTGCGGTTTACGCTGGACGACGTGACGGAGCTCCCCGAGTGTGTCGAGCGCACCATCGACGTCGAGATGGGCGACAAGCAGCAGAAGATCTACAAGGCGCTGGTCGACCAGTGCTACGCCGCCGTGAAGACCGAAGAGATCACCGCGGCCAACGCCGGCGCGGTCATGATGAAGCTGCTCCAGGTCTCGACGGGCTGGGTCTACTCGAAAGATCGCAACGTCGTCGCGCTGGACAATACCAAGCGCATCGAGGCGCTGGTGGATGCGATCAGCGCGACCGACCGCAAAGTGCTGGTGTTCGTGCCGTTCAAGCATGCGCTGGCTGGCATCAGCGACGCGCTCAAGGCCGAGGACATTGAGCACGCTTGTGTAGACGGCGACACGCCGGCCAGCGAGCGCGCGCAAATTTTCAACCTGTTCCAGAACACGTCAAAGTATCGCGTACTGGTGGCGCACCCGCAGTGCCTTGCGCACGGCATCACGCTAACGGCTGCGGACACGATCATCTGGTTTGCACCCGTCACAAGTCTCGAGATTTACGATCAGGCAAACCACCGCATCCGGCGCGTCGGCCAGAAGCACAAGCAGCTGGTGCTGCATCTGCAGAGCACGCCGGTGGAGAAGAAAATTTATAAGATGCTCCAATCGAAGCAGCAGGTGCAAAACAAGCTGCTCAAGTTGTTCGAGGAGCACACGGATCAGACCGCCGAAGCTGCCTAACCTCAGAGGTAACATGACCGACATCGCGAAACGCGTTGAGCAGTTCGTCAAGCTGCGCGACATGATCAAGCAAAAGAACGACGAACATAAAAAGCTGATGAAGCCGTACAATGAGACACTCGAGCAACTCAACGCTCTACTGTTAGCGCACCTCAACGGTCAGTCGGCAAACAGCGTCGCCACCGACGCGGGCACCGTCTACCGCACCGAGAAGAAATCCGCATCGCTGGCTGATGCCGAAGCCTTCATGGACTTCGTGATCGCCAACGGCGCCTACGATCTCCTCGACCGCAAGGCCAACGTCACCGCGGTGGAGGACCACATCAAGGAACACAACGCGCCTCCGCCCGGCGTGAACTTCACCAGCACGTTCACCGTCGGCGTCCGCCGAGCTTAAAATCCAAGGAGTACCCATGAACGCTCTCGTCCCACAGAACTTCGGCCCCATCTCGACCCGCTTCCAGGGCGCTGCCATGGAGGACGACCTCTCCGCTGGCGTGCAGACCGGCTTTGGTATCATCGGCTACAAGGGCAAGGTGTGGTCGATCCGCAAGAGCGGCGCCGAGACGCCTCTCATGCGCGAAGATGGCGATGGTCCGCGCAACAGCATCGAGGTGGTGCTGCTCAAGGCGTCGGCGCATGTGTCGAAGATCTGGTACAAGGACGGCTACGTCGAAGGCTCGACCGCCGCGCCGGATTGTTTTTCCACCAACGGCGTGACGCCGGACGCCGGCTCCAAGAACAAGCAGGCCAATGCCTGCGCGCTGTGCCCGATGAACCAGTGGGGCTCACGCATTACCCCGGCGGGTAAGCAGGGCAAGGCGTGCAGCGACTCCAAGCGCGTTGCGGTGGCGCCCCTCGGCGACATCAAGAACGAAGCGTTCGGTGGCCCGATGCTGTTGCGCGTGCCGGCAGCGTCGTTGAAGGATCTGGCGGCGTACGGCCAGAAGATGCAGGCGCTCGGATATCAGTACTACGCGATCGGCACCCGCATTGCGTTCGATCCGGCAGAAGCGTATCCGAAGTTCACGTTCGGCGCGATCCGCCCTCTCAGCGACGCTGAAGCCGACCTCGTGCTCGAGCTCCGCGGCAGCCATCAGGTGACGACGATCCTCGCCGAAGGTTCCGAGAATGCGGCGCAGCCGGTCTCCCAAGCCGCCCAGATCGCCTCCGCGTTCGAGCAGCCGCCGGTTCAGCCGGTTGCCGCCCCCGCGATCCAGGCGCCCCAGCCGGCCCCTGCCCCTGCCCCTGCCCCAGTTCAGGCGGCTCCGGCTCCGGCTCCGGCTCCTCAGCCTGTCGTCGCTGCCCCCACGACCGCTCCGGCCACCACGGCGCCTGCGGCCCAGTCTTCCTTCGAGGACAGCCTCGACGCCCAGCTCGATCAGCTTCTCGGGTAACGCGAGGGGTTAATCCCCTCGCCTCCTTCAATGTTACCCGCAGAAGTTAGAACGCATGCTCGAACACGCGCAGGAATACTTCGCCAAGGTTCTGCCTTGGCCGCAGGACGGCGACGCCCCTGCGTATGTCAACATCCACTGGTCGCTCGATAAGCTCAGCGAGAAGACCGGCAAGCCGATCTTCACCGGGCGCGCCGTGCGCTCGGTGCAGGAGGCTGTGAACACCGTGAAGTGGGCGATGTCGGTCCCCGACACGCGCGACATCTACGTGTGCCTCTCCACCCAGCGCGAGGCGCTCCAGAAGAAGTCGCAGAAGGGCAAGGAATACCTTGCCCCGATCCGCGCCCAAACCAACGTCGTCGCCCTCAAGAGCCTTTTCCTCGACCTCGATGCGAAGGGCGAGGACAAGAACAGCTACGGCTCGCTGGCCGAAGCGACCGCTGCCCTGCAGGACTTCATCGCCAAGATGGACCTGCCCAAGCCCAGCGTCATCGTCACATCAGGTGGGGGACTTCATGTTTATTGGACGCTGGACCGCGCACTCACGCGTTACGAATGGGAACCTCTTGCATTTGCACTGGCGGAAGCCACCAAGCAGCACGGCCTCAAATGTGACACGCAGTGCACGATTGACGCCGCTCGCATTCTTCGAGTGCCTGGTACTCTTAACCGCAAGCTGGATGCTCCTCGTCCCGTTGGTCTGGCTGGAAATCGCACTGGTGCTGACTACACTGTCGATCGCCTCGCTCGTTCGCTAGAGCCCTACAAGAAGGCCGAGCACGCGCCGGCGCTCCCGCCCAAGGCCCCGATCCAGGGCGTCAGCGATCTCGCCGCCGGCGTCGACATGGGCAACGCGGCACCGATCGACGTCAAAAATGTCGCCAAGGAATGCGCCTTCGTCCGCGATGCGCTCCTCAATGGCGGCAAGGAGCTCGCCAATCCGCTGTGGAACCTCACTACGCTGATCGCGACGTTTACCTTGCAAGGTAGCGCCGCCGCCCATGTGATGGCGAACCAGCATTCGGGCTACTCCCAGGCGAGCACGCAGGAGCTCTACGAGCGCAAGGAGCGCGAGAAGCAGGCGAAGGGGCTCGGCTGGCCGAGCTGCAAGACGATCAGCGCATCGGGTTGCACGTCCTGCCAAACCTGCCCGCATTTCTCAGCCGGCAAGTCGCCCCTCAATTTCGGTGGGCCGCCCGCTCCCCCGGTCCCACCTCCGAGCGTCGCCAACCCGGCCACGCCCAACAGCGATCTGCCGCCCGGCTACAAGCGGCTGGCGAACAACATCATTTGCCGCATCGTCATCGACATCACCGCCGGCACCGCGCACGACGAGCCGATCAGCCGCTACCCGATGTTCGAGCCGTCGATTCAGGTGCATCCGACGTACATGCTGAACTTCAACACGGTGACCGAGATCGGCCGCACGACGCAAATCTCGCTGCCGATGAAGGAGGTCTACTCGAAGGACGGCTTCAAGCGGCACATGTGGCAACAGGGTCTCGTCATCGACGACAACGAGACCAAGAAGACGATGGAGTTTCTGGTGTCGTGGGTTGAGAAGCTGCAGCAGAACAAACAAGCCGTGGTGAGCTCCTCGCCCTACGGCTGGTCGGTCGACCGCAAGGGGCAGCTCGAGGGCTTCGTGTTCGGCGGCAGTCTGTGGATGCCGGCCGGCGATCGCGCAGCCGCCAACCCCGACCCAGTGCTCGCGCGACGCTATCGCCCCGTGGGTGAGCGTGATCCGTGGATTGCCGCGGCCAAGATGATCACCGATCAAGGTCGCCCCGAGCTCGACGCGATCCTCGCCTCCGCTTTCGCCGGACCCCTCGTCAGGTTCTGCAACCAGCCCGGCGTGCTGATGAGCACGTATTCCACCGAGTCCGGCATCGGCAAGACGACCACGCTCAAGGTGGCGCAGGCGGTGTGGGGCGACCCGCAGCGCGCGATGGCGGGTCTCGACGACACGCAGAACAGCTTCTTCGGTAAGATGGGCCAGATCCAGTCGCTGCCTGTCTACTGGGACGAGCTCAAATCATCGGATCAACACAAACGCTTCGTGAAGCTGGCGTTCACCCTCACGATGGGCCGCGAGAAGGACCGCATGACCCAGGGCGCGCACATGCGCGAGGCGGGGAGCTGGCAGACCATGATGATCAGCGCGTCCAACGACAGCATCATGGATTACGTGATGAGCGAGACGAAGCAGACGCTCGCCGGCGTGTATCGCGTCTTTGAGTACGAAGTGAAGCCGAGCAAGACCGGCCAGGGGCAAATCGACGATGCCGTGGCCTCGAAGATCGTCGGCAAGCTGAACGATCACTACGGGATCGTCGGTCTCGAGTACGCCCGTTACCTCGGAGGTAATCACGCCACCATCGAAACAGACGTGTTCGAATTCAATCGCGCGTTGGGCGCTGAGCTCGACATGTCCAACGAAGAGCGCTTCTGGCGCGTGACGATCACGACGCTCCTCAAGGGGGCCGAGTATGCCAACAAGCTCGGGTTTACGGAGATCAACATCAAAGGGTTGAAGGGTTTTCTGGTTGGAGTGCTCAAACAGATGCGCGGCCAGAAGGCTTCTCAGCCTGTGGATATGAGCGACAAGAACAACATCTCGAACGTGCTGGCGCAGTTCCTCAACGCGCAGCGGGCGCGACACACCCTCAAGACCAGTCGCATCCACACTGGTAGAGGCAAGCCGCCGGTCGGCGCGATCAAGATCCTCAACTCGCACCCTGATCGCTTAGACACGATCTACGTGCACATCGGGGTGGACGACAAGAAGCTGCGGATGAGCAGCACGTTCTTCGGCGACT
Source organism: Bradyrhizobium genosp. SA-3 (assembly GCF_004212635.1). Lineage (GTDB taxonomy): Bacteria > Pseudomonadota > Alphaproteobacteria > Rhizobiales > Xanthobacteraceae > Bradyrhizobium. The sequence continues at coordinate 58,884 of NZ_PSRT01000042.1, forward strand.
GGTTGCAGGAGAAGGGATACTCCCGCCACGTCATGATGAAGTCGCTGGAGACAGAGTTCGGCGTGAAAAAGCTGCAGGGGCGCATCGCCTCCGGCACCGAGTTCGCGACCGCGATCGAGTACCTGCTGGAGATCGATCTGGCTGGTACCCAACATGTGAACTTCTTAGACGAAGCGTAGTGACGAAGCATGAGTGACCTGAGACGAGTAGGACGGCCGCGCTCCACCCACTGTAAGCGCGGGCACGAGCGGGTGGCCGGCGAGAAGAGCTGTGTCGCGTGCCGGCGATTCCGCGAGCGGTTGAAGTACCGCTTCAACGAAGAATTCCGCGAAAAGAAGAAGGTCTACCAGCGAGGTTGGCGCAAGGACTTCTTCGACAAGAACGGGTTCTGGGCGGCGGAGCTGTACCGATGACCGACATCGACGAGGACGCCCCCATCACGCTTGAAGAAGCGTCGAAAATAGTGTTTCGCAATATCATAACGGCTGTCAGTCTGCGTGCTGAGGCGAAGCGCGGCAACCTCACCATCTTCCGGGTCGGCCGGCAGTACTTCACGACGCTGCGACTCGTCAGGGAGATGCAGGAGAAAAAATGCCCCGCCCAAAGTCCCCTCCACGACTCTGGCTCGACGAGGCCCGCCAAACGTGGACCATCATCGACGGTGGAAAGCGCATCCGCACGGGTTGCGGCGCGTGCGAGCTTCAGAGCGCTGCGAAGTCCCTCCAGGACTACATCGCAGACACCCACATCGTAACCCACGGAAGTAACCCTCTGATCTCCGACGTGCTCAAGGCTTACAGCGACGAGCACCTCGCGTATACCGTCTCCGCCGCCTCGGTCTCTTACGACATGGACAGGCTCGAGGAGTGGTGGGGCGCCAAGCGCGCGGCGGAAGTAACCGCCGAGAACTGCCGGCTCTACATCGAGCATCGCGACGCGCCGACGATCTGCCGGCGCGAGCTGGGCATGTTTCACGCGGCTCTGATGCACTGGCACAAGCACCGGGAGCACGGACCCCTTGGGGTCATGCCGATCATCGTAAAGCCACCGGCGAGCGACCCCCGAACCCGCTGGATGACCCGCACGGAGGCCGCCAAATTCATCTGGCACGGCATACGCAAGATGCCGCTCGGCCGCCGGAAGCGCCTATTCCGGTTCTTCATCATCGGCTGGTACACGGGAACCCGCCACGCCGCGATCGGCGGCATCAGCTGGAAGATGGTGGACCTGGAGAGCCGAATCATGCAGAGGCGGCCTGAGGGCGTCGCTGAGACTCGCAAGAAGCGGCCGCCGGTGAAGATCGGCCGGCGGCTCTTGTCACACCTGCGCCGCTGGCGTCGGCTCGACGGGCCGAACGCGAAGTACGTGATCGAGTATGGCGGTAAGCCATGCTCGGACCTGGGAACGGCGTGGGACATGGCGCGGGATATGCCGGGGAGCATCCCCGACGTCACCCCGCACACCCTGCGACATTCGCGAGCGACCCACTTGATGCGGCAGGGAGTTGATGTATGGGAAGCGTCGAAGTCCCTTGGAATGTCGGCCGAGATGCTGGAGCGCGTGTATGGGCACCATCGTCCCGACTGGCAGGAGAACGCGGCGGAGGCTAGGTAGCGTTACCGTAGAGTTACCCGACAACCGCTAAGGTACTGAAAACAAAGAGGGATTTTCTTGGGAGCTTCAAA
>NZ_PSRT01000043.1 GCF_004212635.1 Bradyrhizobium genosp. SA-3
CGCAAGCCGCGGCGTCAGTGCCTGCGCGCTCGGCGGCCAGCCGGGCGGCCAGCGCATCGATGGCGCCGCGCACCTCGTAGAGCTGGCGGATGCGTGAGGGGTCGAGCTGGGTCACCTCGAAGCCGCGCTTGCCGCTCTCGGCGACCAGGCCCTGCCGGTGCAACAAATGCAACGCGTGCGACACCGGCTGGCGCGACACCCCGAGCTTGTCGGCGAGTTCGTTCTGCCGGATGCGCTGGCCGGGCTGAAGCGTGCGGTCGGAGATCGCCTCCAGGATCCGCGCATAGACCTGGTCGATCAGGTTCGGGAGCGGGTCGAGAGGGATCACGCCGGCAGCTCCGAGACGTAAAGAGGGAATACGGAATTCCGTATTCGAAGCTACGCTGCGGGATCGACCGCGTCAAGCGGTACCAGAGGGTGGCCCGACCTTCCATTTGGAGCAGCTAAGCTATTGATATTGCTAGCGCCATCTACTGTGCATGGGGTTGTTTTTCGAGAAAAATGATCTGGCCCCGGGCGATGCCCTCAGGGATGGTTGAGGCGGATGAAGATGGCCGACTTCACCGAAGCTCGCCTGAATGCGCTCGCCGCCACCACGGAGCAGCGCAAGACCACCGCCGGCCTGTTACTACCTAGCGCTCGAGCACCTCCACATCGAGCGTCGCAATTCGCTCGGCATCGGCCGTAGCATTGATCCCGGCGATCCGGCCGTCCCTGAAGCTGACGCGTAGCGCGATGCGCAGCTGGCCGCCGAGAACGACGGCGACGCCCATTTCGCCATCGACCAGCGCAGTCCGCGCGGCCTGGGCGCGGCCCTTGAAGGTCTGCGCCACCGCGTCCGCGCCGCGGATTTCGGGCAGTGAGCCAAGCCGCACCGCGGCCTGGTCGGCGCGGAATACGACGTCGGGATCGAGCACGGCCAGCAGGCCCTCGAAATCGCCCTCGCGCGAAGCTTTGAGGAAGGCATCGACGATTCCGCGCTGGCGCGACAGATCCGTCTCCGGCACCGGCGCACCCTGCACACGGCGTCGCGCGCGGCTCGCCAGCTGCCGCGAGGCATCGACCGAGCGGCCGACGATTGGCGCGATCTCATCGAAGGGAACGGCGAACATGTCGTGCAGCACGAAGGCGAGCCTTTCCGCCGGCTGCAGCGTTTCCAGCACGACCAGCAGCGCCGCGCCGACGGAATCGGCCATCTCCGCCTCGCGCTCCCGCGTCTCGTCGACCGGCTCGGGCACGTGCGGACCCATCGGATCCTCGCGGCGCGATTTCCGGGCGCGGAGCATGTCGAGGCAGATGCGCGCGACCACGGTGGTCAACCAGCCGCGCAGGTTCGCGACGTCGGACATATCGTAGCGGCTGACCCGCAGCCAGGCCTCCTGCACGGCATCGTCGACCTCAGCGCGGGAGCCCAGCATCCGGTAGGCGACCGCGCGCAGATGGTCCCGGCTGGCCTCGAACTGGCGGGTGAGAAGATTTTCTTCAGTCATCGGTCACATTCCCTCATCGCGATCCGTCATGCCCATGACGAAGCCAATCCGGTCGATGTGACCGGAACCTTCGAAATTCTCTAACGGAGACGCAAGATGATGCACGCCCGCATGAATCACCCGGTCATGGTCCTGCCGGAGGCCATGAATGTCCTTCAGTCCCTCGGCAATTTGACCAAGCAGGGTCTGCCGGAAAAGCTCCTGGAACTGGTGCACCTGCGCGCCAGCCAGATCAATGGCTGCAGCGTCTGCGTCGATATGCATCCCAAGGTCGCGCGCAAGCTTGGCGAGACCGATGAACGCCTCTTCGCCGTGTCCGCCTGGCGCGAGGCGCCCTATTTCACCGAGGCCGAGCGCGCCGCGCTGGCGCTGACCGAGGCGGTCACGCGTCTTGCCGATCGCGAGGATCCGGTGCCCGATGCGATCTGGAACGAGGCCGCCAAGCATTTTGACGAGCGCAAGCTCGCCACGTTGATCCTCTCGATCGCAACGATCAACGTCTGGAACCGGCTGAACGCGACGATCAAGATGCCGGTCGGCGTTTGGAAGATGTGAGCGCGTGTGAGGGAGGCACTGACCGCGCACTCCCTCTCCCCGCAGGCGGGGCGAGGGAGATCAACGACGGTGCGCGCCTTACGCAGCGCGCCTACTCCGCCAAGAACCTGTTCACCACTTCCCCGAACTCCAGCGGCGCCTGTTCGAACATCCAGTGGCCGGCGTTCGGGATCACCGCCGTCTTGCTGCCTGCGATGTGCTCGGCCAGCACGCGCCACATCACCGACAGACTTCCCGTGGTCGCGCCGCCGCCGATCAGCAGCGTCGGCGTCCTGATCGCCTGCGCATCCGCGAGTGTGTAGGGTTTGCGCTGCTCATTGATCTGGCCGATGAAGGTCAGTGCGTTGTCGCGCAGTTGCTGCTTGGCCGCCGCCGGCACGCGCCGCCAGGAGCCGTCGCCCTCGATGCCTTCGTAAAAATTCTGCAGCGCGCCCTCGATGTCGCCGGCGCGGATCATCTCGACCGAGCGCGCGGTGCGCGCGGCCAACGGCGGATGCGTGGGCGTGCCGGCGGGCACCGGCAGGCTGGCATCGAGATCGCCGCCCGGTTCGGCCAGCACCAGTTTTCGCAGGAGATCAGACCGGGCCTGCGCGACACGGAAGGCGATGTGTCCGCCGCGCGAATGGCCCATCAGGTCGACCGGTGCGGGCTGGACCTGCTCGATGAAGGCGATCGTATCAGCGACATGCCGGGCCATCTTGTAGTCGTCGCCGACGGCATCCCAATGCTCGGGAAAGAAGTGCCGCAGGCTGACCGAGATCACGCGATGGTTCTTCGACAGTGGGCCGAGCACCGAATACCAGGTGCGGAAATCGCCTAACGTGCCGTGCACGCAGACCAGCGGTGGGCCGTCTCCGATTTCGAGATAGGCCATGTCGTAACCGTTGACGCGAAATGTCTGCATGGGTCAGCTCGCCAGAAAATCCAGCACCACTTCGGAGTATTTCTGCGGCGCCTGCTCGAACATCGGATGTGTCGCGTTCGGGATGATCGCGGTCTTCGAATAGGGCACATGCGCCGCGAGCGCATGCAGCACCTTTGGAAGCAGGCCCTTGGTCCGCGCGCCAAGGATGAATAGCGTCGGCATTTTGATGGACTCCGCATCCGCTTTCGAGAACGGCGGGCGATTGTCGCGGACCTGGCCGATCAGCGTCATGGCGTTGTCGCGCAGATTCTGCTTCACCATCGCCGGCAGTCGCGGCCAGGTGCCGGGGCCCTCCAGCGTGTCGACGAAGACTGCGAGGCCACCGTCGACATCGCCGGCTGCGATCTTCTCAGCCGAGGCCGTGAAGCGCGCCAGTAGCGGCGAGGGGCCGCCGACGTAATCGGGATCGAGGCTTGCATCGAGCTCGCCGCCGGGCTCGGCCAGGATCAGCCGCCGCAATAGGTCGGGGCGCGCTTGCGCCACGCGGAAGCAGATGTGCCCGCCGCGGGAATGGCCCATCAGGTCGACCGGGCCGAGGTCGAGCTTCTCGATGAAGGCGATGACGTCGTCGACGTGCTGGGCAATCGAATAGGTGTCACCGAGGCCGTCCCATCGCGCCGGGAAGAAGTGCCTCAAGCTGACAGCGATCACCCGGTGCCGCTGCGAGAACGGGCCAAGCACGCAGCCCCAGATGCGGAAGTCCGAGAGCGAGCCGTGCACGCAGACCAGTGGCGGTCCGCCTTTGGCTTCGCCCACGTCGAGGTAGGGCATGTCGTATCCGTTGACGTGGAGGCTTTGCATTCTGGGCTCGCGCGAAGGAACAGGAACTCCTGTGCAAGATTCCCGGAAACCGGGTGGATCGCAACTATTTCCAAGCCTAGATTTCGCAGGAGATCAAAGAGGGGGCCTGCGACGAGGAAGCAAGCCAGGAACCAAGCCATGACCGACCAGCATTTTGCCCTGTTCGATACCAGGATCGGCCTGTGCGCCATCGCCTGGGGCCCGCGCGGCATCAACGGCACGCAATTGCCGATGGGCGGCGAGCAGAAGATCCGCACCCGTATCCATCAGCGCCATGCGGAGGCGACCGAAGCCGAGCCCACCGCCGAGGTGCAGCGGGCGATCGACCGCATCGTCAAGCTGCTCGCGGGCGAGCCGGATGATCTCACCGACATCCCGCTCGATCTCGACGGCGTGCCCGAGTTCAATCGCGGCGTCTACGACATTGCCCGCACCATCCCGCCGGGCAAGACCATGACCTATGGCGACATTGCGAAGCAACTCGGCGGCGTCGAACTGTCGCGCGACGTCGGCCAGGCGCTCGGCCGCAATCCGTGCCCGATCGTCGTGCCCTGCCATCGCGTGCTGGCGGCCGGCAACAAGCCCGGCGGCTTCTCGGCGAATGGCGGCGTGGTGACGAAGCTGAAGATGCTCGAGATCGAAGGCGCGCTGGTGAACCACACGCCGAGCCTGTTTGATTGAGGTTGCGGGACGCGTAGGGTGGGTTAGCCGAAGGCGTAACCCACCTCTTTCGTCTCCGTGGAGACAAACAGTGGTGGGTTACGCTACGCTAACCCATCCTACGAATCCCCCGCTAAATCTCCGCTGCCGTCTTCGGCCAATACCTGTCGCGCAAATGCCGCTTCACCAGCTTACCCGTGGGCGTGCGCGGCAGCTCGGCCTCGAAATCGATCGAGCGCGGACACTTGATGGCGGAGAGGCGGCCCTTGCAATAGGCGATCAACTCGGCCTCGAGCGCCTTGCCGGCACGCTTCATGTCGTGCGGTTGCACCACCGCCTTGACCTCTTCGCCCATCTCCTCATTCGGAACGCCGAACACGGCGACGTCAGCGACTTCTGGATGGGTGATCAGCACGTCCTCGGTCTCCTGCGGATAGATGTTCACCCCGCCGGAGATGATCATGTAGGACTTGCGGTCGGTGAGATAGAGGAAGCCGTCCTTGTCGAGATAGCCGACGTCGCCAAGCGTCGACCAGCCCTTGGCATTGTAGGCCTTCTTCGTCTTTTCAGGATCGTTGTGATAGGTGAAGGCCGGCGCGTCGGCGAAATAGACCGTGCCGATTTCGCCCACCGGCTGCTCCTCGTCGTTCTCGTCCAAGATCTTGACCTTGCCGACCACGGCGCGGCCGACGCTGCCGCGGTGCGCCAGCCAATCTTTCGAATTGCAGACGGTGACGCCGTTGCCTTCCGAGCCGGCATAGTACTCGATCAGGATCGGTCCCCACCATTCGATCATCTTGGCTTTGACGTCGACGGGGCAGGGCGCGGCGGCGTGGATCGCGCCCTTCAGCGTGGAGACATTGTATTTGGTGCGCACCTCGTCCGGCAGCTTCAGCATGCGCACGAACATGGTCGGCACCAGCTGCGACTGCGTGACCTTGTATTGCTCGACGAGCTTCAAAAATTCCTCGGCGTCAAAATGCTCCATGATGATGGAGGTGCCGCCGAGCACGACCGCCATCATGTTGAAGCGCAACGGGGCCGCGTGATAGAGCGGCGCCGGAGAAAGGTAGATTGTGTCGGCGTTCATGCCACACATATTGGCACAGAGCACGCGCAGGAATGCGTTCGGCTCGTCGATCGGCTTGCCCTCGAACGCCTTCTTGACGCCTTTCGGACGGCCCGTGGTGCCGGACGAATACAGCATGTCGTAGCCGGCGACCTCGTCCGCGATCGGCGTCGTCGGCTGCGCGGCGGCTTCTTTGTCGTAGGAGCGGAAGCCCGGTAGCGGTTCGTCCATCATGTAGAAGATCGGCTCGCCGGCGGCGCCCTTGATCAGGCCCTTGATCTGGTCGGTGCATTTCGGCGTTGTGATCACGACCTTGGCGCTGCAATCCTTGACGATGTAGTCGATCTCGTCCTGCTTCAGATAGCGGCTGATCGCGGTGTAATAGAGCCCGCTGCGTTGTGCCGCCCAGCAGATCTCCATGAAGGCGAGCCGGTTCTCCATCAACAGCGCGATGTGGTCGCCGGCCTTGAGGCCAAGCGAGCGGAAGAGCTGCGCGCCCTGGTTCGAGAGCTCGTCGAGCTCGCGATAGGTAATCGCCTTGCCGGTGCCGGCCATCTGATAGGCGATCTTGTTCGGCGTGGTGCGGGCGTGGATGGAGGGGTGGGTCATCGGGGAGGTCTCGCAACAAAAAAGGTGTCATCCCGGCGAAGGCCGGGATCCATAACCACGGGCCTCGGTTGTTGAAACGAGATGGAGCTCCAGCGCAGCACAACCACAGCTTCCTGTGGTTATGGGTCCCGGATCGGCGCGCGCTTGAGGCGCGCTGGTCCGGGACGACACCGTTTGCGTGGCCGCAGCTTACAGCCGCTCCACGATCGTGACGTTGGCCATGCCGCCACCCTCGCACATGGTCTGGAGGCCATAGCGCTTGCCGCGTTGGTGCAGGGCGTGGACCAGCGTGGTCATCAGCTTGGTGCCGGAGCCGCCGAGGGGGTGGCCGAGCGCGATCGCGCCGCCGTTGACGTTGAGACGCTCCGGATCGGCGCCGGTGGTCTTGAGCCAGGCAGTCGGCACCGAGGCAAAGGCCTCGTTGACCTCGAACAGATCAATGTCGCCAATCTTCATGCCGGCCTTCTCCAGCGCGCGCTTGGTCGCGTGCAGCGGAGCGTCGAGCATGATGACGGGGTCGCCGCCGGTCATGGTCATGTGGTGGATGCGACCGAGCGGCTTGACGCCGAGCTGCTTCAGGCCGCGCTCATTCACCACCATGACGCCGGAGGCGCCGTCGCAGATCTGGCTGGCGCTGGCCGCGGTGAGCTTGCCGTTCTCGGCGATCAGCTTGACGCCCTTGATGCCTTCGATCGTTGCGTCGAAACGGATGCCTTCGTCGATGTGGTGAGTGTCCTTGCTGCCGTCGGCACGGGTGATCTGGAGCGGCACGATCTCCTTCTTGAAGTGGCCGGCCTGGGTCGCCGCGATTGCGCGCTGATGGCTGTTGTAGGAGTACTCGTCGAGCTCATCCTTGGAGAGGCCGTACTTCTCGGCCATCATCTCCGCGCCGGTGAACTGGCTGAACACGATGTTGGGATATTTCTTCTCGATGCCCGGGCTCTTGTAATTGCCAAAACCGTTCTTGGCCGGGAGCTGTGACGACAGGCCCATCGGCACCCGCGTCATCGATTCCACGCCGGCGGCGATCACCACGTCCATCGCGCCGGACATCACGGCTTGCGCGGCGAAGTGCAGCGCCTGCTGCGAGGAGCCGCACTGGCGGTCGATCGAGGTCCCCGGCACGCTCTCCGGCAGTTTTGACGCCATCACCGCGTTGCGTGCGACGTTGTTGGACTGCTCACCGACCTGCATCACGCAGCCCATGATCACGTCCTCGACCAGGGCTGGATCGACCTTGGTGCGGTCGACCAGCTCGTCCAGCACTTTTGCGGCCAGATCGGCCGGATGCCAGCCGGCGAGGCGGCCCCCCTTGCGCCCGCCCGCAGTGCGCGCAGCGGCGACGATGTAAGCCTCGGCCATTCGGTTTCTCCCTGAATTCTTGATTGGGGTTGGTTGTCGGGGACGGATTTAAGGGGCGCGCGATCGTTTAGTCAATCGATCAATTAACTCTTGTGATGCGGCGCGGCTTGCGCTTATCTGCGCGCCTCACGAGGCATTTTCAGGGATCTCTGTGGCTACCAGCGTACCGACCAAGCTCCCCAGCGGAAAGAATTCCACGGCAGAGAAATTGCTCGTGGCCGCGAGCGAGCTGATGATCGAACGCTCCTCGATCGAGATCTCGCTTTCCGACATCGCCCAGAAGTCGGGCGCCAACGCCGCGCTGGTCAAATATCATTTCGGCAACAAGGACGGCCTGCTGCTGGCGCTGCTGGAGCGCAACGCCGCGACCGAACTGTCCAATCTCGAATATCTGCTGGCGCAGCCGATCACGCCGACCGCGAAGCTGAAGCTGCATATCGGAGGCATCATCCGGGCCTACTACCGGTTCCCGTACATGAACCGGCTGATCCACTATCTCCTGCACGAGACCAAGCCGGAATGCGCAGATGAGGTGTCGAAGTTCTTCGTCGCGCCGCTGCTGGACTTCCACCGCCGCCTGCTGGCCGACGGCGTCAGCCGCGGCGAGTTCCGCGCCACCGATCCGGTGCTGTTCTACACCAGCCTGATCGGCGCCTGCGATCACCTGTTCTTCGGCCGGCACGCGATGTCTCGCGCGACCGGCGTCGGCCCGGTCACCGACGAAGTCTGCCGGCAATACATCAAGCACATGGAAACGCTGATCTGCGGCGGCATCCTCACGCAAGTCGAGGAAGCTGCCGCGGCTGGATGATCCGGCCGAACCTTCAAGTCCAGAGAAGAAACGCCCAAGGAAAAGGTAAAGGAAAGGTACAAGCGATGCAGTTGAAAGACGTAGCCGTTCTCATCACCGGCGGCGGTTCGGGCCTGGGTGCCGCGACCGCCCGCGCCATGGCTACCAAGGGCGCCAAGATCGGCGTGATCGACCAGAGCAAGGAAAACGCCGAGAAGGTCGCCGCTGAGGTGAAGGGCGTCGCGCTCCATGCCGACGTCACCAGCGAGGAGCAGATCAAGGCGGCGATCGCCAAGGCAGAAGCCGCGCATGGCGTCGCGCGCGTGCTGATGAACTGCGCCGGCATCGGCGGTTCGCAGCGGATCGTCGGCCGCGACGGCGTCTATCCGCTGGAGAAGTTCGCGCGCATCATCAACGTCAATTTGATCGGCACCTTCAACTGCCTGCGGCTGTTCGCAGAGCGTCTCGTCACGATCGAGCCGATCGGTGAGGAGCGCGGCGTAATCGTCAACACGGCCTCGGTCGCCGCGTACGAAGGTCAGATCGGCCAGATCGCCTATTCGGCGTCGAAGGGCGGCGTCGTTGGCCTGACGCTGCCGGCCGCGCGCGATCTCGCCAGCCAGAAGATCCGCGTCAACACCATCGCGCCCGGCCTGTTCTTCACGCCGCTGCTGATGGGCCTCAACGAAGAAGCCCGCAAGAGCCTGGGCGCCCAGGTGCCGCACCCTTCGCGCCTCGGTGACGCCGCCGAATACGGCATGCTCGCAGTGCACATCGTCGAGAACCCGATGCTCAACGGCGAGACCATCCGCCTCGACGGCGCCATTCGCATGGCGCCGCGGTAGACGCGCTGTCGTCCTGGCGAAAGCCAGGACCCATTGCCACCGGCGTGAGTAGTCGCGCGAGCTTGACCAACGCCGGTGGTTCAACAACTCGGGACTGTGGTTATGGGTCCTGGATCAGCGCTCGCTCCGCTCGCTTGTCCAGGACGACGATGGGGAGATTGCGCATGTCCCAACTGCTGCTGATCGAGCATAACGATGGCGTCGACCGGGTCACGCTCAATCGGCCCGAACACCTCAATGCGCTCGATCCGGCGCTGATCGACGCGCTCAACACCTACTTCCAAGGCCTCCAGCGCAACCGCGATACCCGCGTCGTCGTGTTGAAAGGCGCCGGCAGGAATTTTTGCGCGGGCCTCGATCTCAAGGCCGCGATGGCGCGCCGCGCCGGTCAGCAGGAGCCGCCCGGTGTGACCGAGTCGCTCGACTCGCAGCGGCGCATCGCCGACATCGTGATGCTGATGCGGCGTTGCCCGCAGCCAATTCTCGCGCTGGTGCAGGGCGCCGCGGCCGGCGGCGGCTTCGCGCTGGCGCTCGCGTCCGACATCCGGATTGCGACGACATCGGCGCGGATGAACTGCGCCTTCATCAAGCTTGGTCTTGGCGGCTGCGACATCGGCACCAGCTATTTCCTGCCGCGCCTCGTCGGCGTGTCCGTGGCATCCGAGCTGATCCTCACCGGGCGCTTCATCGGCGCCGAGCGCGCGTTGGCGGTCGGGCTCGTTTCGGAGGTCGTAGATGAGGACAAGCTCGACGACGCGGCGGCGCCTTATATCGACGCGATGATGACGGCCTCGCCCGTGGGGCTGCGTCTGTCCAAGGAATGTCTCAACATGAGCGTCGATGCCGGGTCGCTGGAAGCAGCGATTGCGATGGAGGACCGCAACCAGGTCCTGTGCAGTCGTTCCGAGGAATTTTCGGAAGGCATCAGGGCCTTCCTTGAGAAGCGAAAGCCTGTCTATATCAAGCGCTGAACGAGAATGATCCGCAAAGGACATTAATTCCGGGAGACGCAAAATGAGTGGAAGCGCGGCGGCGGTGATGACGAAGCCCGCCTTTCGCAAGGTCGAGTGGCTCGCGCGCGACATTGACGTCGAGCGCCGCGGCGACGGCACGCTGGTGCTGAAGTCGCGCATTCCGCTGCAGCCTTACGAGAACCACATCCCGGCTTCGCTGGCGAAATGGGCGAAGGAAGCGCCCGCGCGCACCTGGCTCGCGCAGCGCGGCGGGCCCACCCGCGAATGGCGCAAGGTGTCCTATGGCGAGGCCAAGCGCACCGTGGATGCGCTGACGCAAGCGCTGCTGAACCTCGAGCTCGAGGGACGGCCCGTCACGATCCTTTCCGGCAATTCGATCGAGCACGCCCTGATGACACAGGCCGCGATGCAGGCGCGGGTCCCGGCGGCTCCCGTGTCGCCGGCCTACTCGCTGATGAGCCACGATCACGTCAAGCTGAAATACCTGTTCGACCTGATCAAGCCGGCCGTGGTGATGGTGCAGGACGGCCCGACCTTCGAGAAGGCCCTGAAGGCGCTCGACCTTACCGGCGTCACCGTCGTTCACGTCGCACGCTCCTGCGACGGCATCAAGAGCGTCAGCTTTGCCGAGCTCGCCGCAACGCCCGTGACCGCCGAGGTTGAGGCGTCGATTGCACAGATCACGCCGCAGACCGTCGGCAAGCTGCTGTTCACCTCCGGCTCGACCGGCATGCCCAAGGCCGTCATCAACACGCAAGGGATGATGTGCGCCAACGCGGCGATGATGATGCAGGTGCGGCCGCGCGATCCCAGCGGTCCGATCTCGACCATGCTGGACTGGATGCCCTGGAACCACACCATGGGCGGCAATGCGGCATTCCACCCCGTGCTGGTCGACGGCGGCACGCTCTATATCGACGACGGCCGGCCGATGCCGGGCCAGTTCGAGGAGACGTTGCGCAATTTGCACGAGATATCGCCGACCTATTACGCCAACGTGCCGGCCGGCTATGCCGCACTGGCGGCGGCGATGGAGAAGGACGACGCGCTGTGCCGATCCTTCTTCAAGAACCTGTCGATCATGGCCTATGGCGGCGCGCGGCTGCCCGACGATCTCTACGACCGCATGCAGGCGCTGGCGGTGAAGACGACCGGTGAGCGCATCGTGTTCTACACCGGCTGGGGCTCGACCGAGACCGCGCCGACCTCGACCGGCACCTATTGGGACACCGAGCGCGTCGGCCTGATCGGCTTGCCGTTCCCCGGGGTCGAATTGAAAATGGTGCCGTGCGGCTCGAAATACGAGCTGCGCCTGCGCGGCGTCAATGTCACGCCTGGCTATTTCGGCCAGCCGGAGCTGACGAAAAAGATGTTCGACGAGGAAGGCTTTTACTGCATCGGCGATGCCGGCATCTTCGTCGACGATGCCGATCCGGTGCAGGGCATCATCTTTGCCGGGCGCGTGGTGGAAGACTTCAAGCTCACCACGGGCACGTTCGTGCATGTCGGCTCGCTCCGGACCGATGCGATCGCGGCCGCGACTCCCGTCGTGCATGACGCGCTGATCGCGGGACAGGATCGCGCCTTCATTGGCCTGCTCGCCTGGCCAAACCTGCATGCCTGCCGCCAGCTCGTCGGCAATCCCGATCTGAGCTTTACGGATGCGGTGAAGCACCCCGAGGTGATCGCCTGCTTCAGGCGCGGGCTGGAGACGCACAACCGGGAGTGCGAGGGCGCCAGCAGCCGCGTCATCGCGCGCGCCATGTTGATGGTCGAGCCGCCTTCGATCGACGGCAATGAGCTCACCGACAAGGGCTACATCAACCAGCGCGCCGGCTTGGAGCGCCGCGCGATGCTGGTGGAGCGGCTTTATGCGGACAAGCCGGATCAGGATGTGATCGTGCTGCGATGAATGCACAACTCTCTCATCTCGTCATTCCCCGGGGGCGCGCAGCGCGAACTTTGATGCGCAATTGCGCATCAGAGAATCCATCGGGCCGCATTGACGCGGTGGAATGGATTCCGGGCTCGCGACTTCGTCGCGCCCCGGAATAACGGCATCAATGAATGACAACGAATAAAAAGGTGGCCCGCCATGAACTTTGACTTTTCGGACGACCAGAAGCAGCTCCGCGACCAGGCGCGCAAATTCCTCAACGAGAAGTGCTCGCCCAAGGCCGTGCGCGTCGTACTCGACGGCAAGGCACCCTACGACAAGGAACTGTGGAAGGGCCTTGCCGAGATGGGGCTTCTCGGCGTCGCGATTCCCGAAGAATTCGGCGGCGCGGGCGCCGGCCATCTCGAGCTCTGCGTGGTCGCGGAGGAAATGGGGCGCGCGAACGCGCCGGTGCCGTTCTCCTCGACCGTGTACCTTGCCGCCGAAGCGCTGCTGATCGCCGGCAGCGACGCGCAAAAGAAGAAATGGCTGCCCGCGATTGCTTCGGGCGAGGCGATCGGCACGCTGGCGCTGTTCGAGGGCAAGGGCAATCCGTCGCCGAAGAACGTCAAGCTGACCGCTTCGAATGGCGTGCTCAACGGCGTCAAGAAGCCGGTGGCTGATGGCGCCATCGCCGACTTCGCCGTGGTTGCCGCGCGCACGGGATCGAGTGGGCGTGAGAATGATATCTCGCTGTTCCTGGTCGATCTCAAAGGCGCGGGTGTTGAGGTGAAAAGTCTCACCAATCTCGATCCCACCCGCGGGCAGGCCGAGATCACCTTCAAAGACTGCAAGGCCGAGCCGCTGGGGGCTGCCGGCGATGGCTGGAGCATCCTCACCCAGGTGCTGGACCGCGCCGCCGTGCTCTGCGCCTTCGAGCAGGTCGGCGGTGCCGACCGCGCCCTGGAGATGGGCCGCGACTATGCGCTCGATCGCATCGCCTTCGGCCGTCAGATTGGCTCGTTCCAGGCGGTCAAGCACATGCTCGCCGACATGTATGTCTCGGCGACGCTGGCACGCTCCAACAGCTATTACGGTGCTTGGGCGCTCTCGACCAACGCTGCCGAATTGCCGGAAGCGGCGGCGGCCGCGCGGATCAGCGCGACGCAGGCCTTCCAGCACTGTGCCAAGAACAACATCCAGGTTCACGGCGGCATGGGCTTTACCTGGGAGTTCGACTGCCACGTGTACTACCGCCGCGCCAACGCCATGGCGCTCGGGCTCGGCAGCCTCACCTATTGGGAAGATCAGTTGATCGATCGCATGCGGAAGAAGAACGCGGCGTAAGCCGCCGCTCGTGTCCCGGACGCGATGCGGCATGCAATGCCGCTTCGCAGAGCCGGGACCCAGAGGCCGCAATGGACCCCGGATCTGCAGCGCATCACTCCGTGCTGCGCAGCGTCCGGGGAACGAAACCGAGAGATGAGACCATGAACTTCGACGACACCCCGCAGGAAGCCGAATTCCGCGCCACCGCCCGCGCCTGGATCGGTGCCAACGCACCCAAGCAATACGAGGACGAGCTGCGCAAATCCTCGCTCGGCCGCACGCAGCTCAAGAACGCGAACATTCTCGAGGTCGCAAAGGCCTGGCAGAAGAAGAAGGCCGATGCCGGCTGGGCCTGCCTGCACTGGCCGAAGGAATATGGCGGCCGCGGTGCCTCGCCGATCGAGCGCGTGATCTGGCAGCAGGAGGAGGGGCCGTTCGGAAAGCTCTCCCACATGTTCATCATCGGCCACGGCATGTGCGGGCCGACCATGATGGCGTTTGCGCGCGAGGAGCATAAGCGGACCTATCTGCCGCCGCTCGCTTCAGGCGAGAAGATCTGGTGCCAGCTGTTTTCCGAGCCGGCCGGCGGCTCGGACGTCGCGGGCCTGCGCACGCGTGCCGAGAAGGACGGTGAAGACTGGGTCATCAACGGCCAGAAGATCTGGACCTCGGGCGCGCATTATTCGGACTACGGCATTCTCCTGACCCGCACCGACCCGACCGTGCCAAAGCACAAGGGCCTCACCATGTTCTTCCTGGACATGAAAAGCCCGGGCGTCGAGGTCAGGCCGATCAAGCAGGCGAGCGGCGCCTCCGATTTCAACGAGGTCTATTTCACCAATGTCCGTATCCCCGACCACCAGCGCCTCGGCGAAGTCGGAGACGGCTGGAACGTCTCGCTGACCACGCTGATGAACGAGCGCATGTCGATCGGCGCCGGCGTCTCGACCGGCTTTCCGGAGCTGTTCGAGTATTGCTCCAGCCTGATGCTCGACGATGGACCTGCGATCGAGGATCGCGCGGTGCGCGCGAAGCTCGCGAACTGGGCGGTGAAGGCGAGCGGCCTGCGCTACACCAGCATGCGCGCGATCTCGGCGCTGTCGAAGGGCGAGCGGCCGGGTCCGGAGAATTCCATCGGCAAGTTGGTGGCGGGCTCCATGATCCAGGACGTCGCGACCTACGCGCTGGAGCTGCAAGGCGCGGCTGGCGTCGTCAGCGGCCCCGAAGACGCCGAAGTGGCTGGCCGCTTCCAGGCGATGCTGCTGCGCGCACCGGGTACGCGCGTCGAAGGCGGCACCGACGAGATCATGCGCAACATTATCGCCGAGCGGGTGCTGGGCCTGCCGGGCGATATCCGTGTCGACAAGGACGTGCCGTTCAACAAGATCCCGACGAAGGGAAGAGGTTAGAGGTCCGCCATGAATTTCGACGACACCCCGCAAGAAGCCGCATTCCGCGAGACCGCGCGCAAATGGGTCGAGGCTAACGCGCCGAAGGAGCTGCATGCCGAGCTGTCAAAATCCTCGCTCGGCCGCATCCGGCTTGCCAAGCAGGACATCGTCGATGTCGGCAAGGCCTGGCAGAAGAAGAAGTTCGAAGCGGGCTGGGCCTGCCTGCACTGGCCGAAGGAATATGGCGGCCGCGGCGCGACGCCGATCGAGCGCGTGATCTGGCAGCAGGAGGAGGGCGTCTACGGCAAGCTGACGCAGCCGTTCCAGATCGGCGAGGGCATGTGCGGCCCGACCGTGATGGCCTTCGGCAGCGAGGATGCCAAGCGCCGATATCTGCCGAAGCTCGCCTCGGGCGAGGAGATCTGGTGCCAGCTGTTCTCCGAACCGTCGGCCGGGTCCGACGTCGCGGGCCTCCGCACGCGCGCGGAGAGGAAGGGCGATAATTGGATCGTCAACGGCCAGAAGATCTGGACCTCGGGTGCGCATTATTCCGACTACGGCCTCCTGATCGCGCGCACCGATCCTGGTGTCCCCAAGCACAAGGGCCTCACCATGTTCTTCCTGGACATGAAGAGCCCGGGTGTCGAGGTGCGTCCGATCAAGCAGGCCAACGGCATGCAGGAGTTCAACGAGGTCTATTTCACCGACGTCGTGATCCCCGACAGCCAGCGCCTCGGCGCCGTCGGCGAGGGCTGGAGCGTGTCGCTGACCACGCTGATGAACGAGCGCATGTCGATCGGCGCGCGGCTCGCAACCGGCGTGCCAGAAATGTTCGAGTTCTGCTCGAATCTGATGCTGGAGGATGGGCTTGCGATCGATGATCCGGCGGTGCGATCAAAGCTTGCGAACTGGGCGGTGAAAGCGAGCGGCCTGCGCTACACCAGCATGCGTGCGATCTCGGCGCTGTCGAAGGGCGAGCGGCCGGGCCCGGAGAATTCGATCGGCAAGCTGGTCTCGGGCATGATGCTCCAGGACATCGCCACCTACGCCATGGACCTGCAGGGCGCGGCCGGCGTTCTCACCGGCAGCGACGAGGAGACGGTGCAGGGCCAATTCCAGCAGATGCTGCTGTCCTCGCCTTCGATGCGCATCGCCGGCGGCACTGACGAAATTTTACGCAACATCATCGCCGAGCGGGTACTGGGTCTGCCAGGTGACATCCGCGTCGACAAGGACGTGCCGTACAACAAGATCCCGACCAAGGGACGTTGATCTCACCTCTCGCTGTATCTTGTAGGGTGGGCAAAGCGAAGCGTGCCCACCATATGCAGATGCTCCGGGGTAAGTCTGTCGGTGGGCATGGCGCTATGCGCCTTTGCCCACCCTGCGAAGAGCGCGAGCCAAACATGGATGCAAAAGTGAGCCAGACCCAGGACCGCATCGGCGTGCTCGAAGAGCTCCTCAACGAGCGCTACTCCGTGCGTGCCTTTCTACCGAAGGAAGTTGACCGTGCCACCATCGAGCATGTGCTGACTACCGCGCAGCGCACGGCGTCCTGGTGCAACAGCCAGCCCTGGCAGGTGATCATCGCCAGCGGCGCGGCCAAGGAGCGCTTTCGCCAGGCGATCTACAAGGAAGCCTCCGGCGGTCTCGGCGACGACTACGATTTCATCCCGCCGCGCGAATATGTCGGGGTCTATCTCGAACGCCGGCGCGAGAGCGGCTTTCAGCTCTACAACACGCTCGGCATCGCGCGCGGCGACAAGGCGGCCTATGCCAGGCAGGCGCTGGAGAATTACAACTTCTTCGGCGCGCCGCATGTGGCGATCATCCACACCAACGAGCCGCTCGGCATCTATGGTGCGATCGATTGCGGCGCCTATGTCTCCAACTTCATGCTGGCCGCGCAGGCGCTTAGGCTCGGCACCATTCCGCAGGCGGCGCTCGCGCGCCATTCCGGCCTGATCCGCCGTCACTTCAACCTGCCGGACGATCGCCGTGTCGTCTGCGGCATCTCGTTCGGCTATGCCGACCACGCGCACAAGGTCAACAGCTACCGCACCTCGCGGGCCAATGTCGCGGACACCGTGACCTTCGTGGACGAGTGATCGGCGCTGCAAGCTTGGCGCCCTCAGGTTCTCGCACGCACGCAAAGGCGGCCGCGGAAGGGGCCGCCTTCATGCCGTCTCGATCCTGATGATGCCTGCCGTCAGCCGCCGCTGCCGCCGATCACGGCCCGTACGGTCTCGTCGGGCCCAAAGTCCTCGGCGCCCTCGACATAGAGCAGCGCGGCGAGCTTCGAGCGGGCGCGGTTGACGCGGCTCTTGATCGTGCCGACCGCGCAGCCGCAGATCGAGGCCGCGTCCTCGTAGGAGAAGCCGGAGGCGCCGACCAGGATCAGCGCTTCACGCTGGTCCTGTGGAAGCTTGTCGAGCGCCGTACGAAACTCCTCGAATTCGAGATGCGCGTTTTGCGACGGCTGGGTCTTCAGTGTCTTGGCGTAGTTGCCTTCGGCGTCCTCGACCTCCCGCCGCCGCTTGCGATAGTCGGAGCGGAACAGGTTGCGCAGGATCGTGAACAGCCACGCCGGCAGGTTGGAGCCGGGCTGGAACGAGTCGATGTTGGCCAGCGCGCGGAGCAGCGTCTCCTGCACCAAATCGTCGGCGCGGTCCGCATTGCCGCTGAGCGAGATGGCGAACGCGCGTAAGCTCGGCACGGCCGCCAGGATGTCGTTACGCAGGGAGTCCGTGAGAGGCATTAATCCCTCCCATTGTTGTTGTCGTTGGATCCACCCTCATTTTCCACTTGGTGGGCCGCTCCCGGTGCATCAAGCTTCTTGATCAGTTCCGCGAACCGATCCGGAACCCCTTGCCGCACCACGTCGTCGTACATGGCGCGCAGCTGATGCCCGATCCGGGATTGGATCTCCGGAGTGAGCCCTCCCTTGCCGGGGGTCGTGCTTTTGCTGGCTTGAGACTTGAGATCTTTCATGACCTGTTCCACGTTTCCCCGAGTTAAGTGACTGTAAAATCGAGAATTTTTCTCAACCGGGAGCCGTTCCCTGGATAGGCTCAATGCGGGTTGCGAGAAAAAGTTCCGCCCAATACGGAACTTTTCTCAAGCTGAGGCGTAATCAGCCGAGCAGGGGAACCCGGGCCCCCCGCGTAACGCTGACCTCAGGGTAACCTCAAGTCTGGCCCGAAGATGAATGGAGTGGGGATGTCCCGTTCACAGCTTGTTGCTGAACACTTGCCGTTGTTGCGCCGGTACGCACGCGCCCTGACGGGCAGCCAGGCCTCCGGTGACGCCTATGTCGCAGCCATGTTGGAAGCCATGCTTGGCGATCCGTCGGTGCTCGACGAGAGTCATGGGCCGCGCGCCGGCCTGTTCCGGCTCTTCACCCAGATATGGAATTCCGTCTCCGTCAACGACGATGCCGAGGTGACGACCTTGCCGATGCCGCCGGAGCGGCGGTTGTCGAACATCACGCCTCTGCCGCGGCAGGCCTTCCTGCTGCTGTCGCTCGAGGGCTTTTCGGAAGAGGAAGTCGCCTTCATCCTCGGCACCGACGTGGGTGAGACGCGGCGGCTCGCGGACGCTGCCGGACGCGAGATGGCGGCCGAGATCGCCACCGACGTGCTGATCATCGAGGACGAGACCTTCATCGCCATGGACCTCGAGAGCCTGGTGAAGAATCTCGGCCACAACGTCGTCGGCGTCGCGCGCACCCATGCCGATGCGGTGGCGCTGGCCAAGAACAGGCGGCCCGGCCTGATCCTCGCCGACATCCAGCTCGCCGACGGCTCGTCGGGCCTGGACGCCGTCAACGAGCTGCTCCGCACCTTCGAGGTGCCGGTGGTGTTCATCACCGCCTATCCCGAGCGCTTCCTCACCGGCGAGCGTCCCGAGCCGGCATTCCTGATCTCAAAGCCGTTCCAGCCCGCGATGGTATCGGCGGTGGCGAGCCAGGCCCTGTTCTTCCAGCGCAACTCGCGCAACCGCACGCCCAAGGCGCCGGCGGCGTAACGATGCGCCTGTAGTCTGAGCGTTCGTAACGCATTTAATCCGGCGTGCTGCAAGGCGCGCCGGATTTTTCGTGTTCGCTTGCGGCGCTTGACGGCATCGCGTTCGCCGCTCAAACCTCGTGCATCGACACAATCGGAGATGTGCTCATGGACCCGCAGCTGCTCGATCGCCTCGCCATCCGCGACCTCGTCGAGAACTGGGCGGTGTGGCGCGACGCCGGTGACTGGGAGCGCTTTGCGACGGTCTGGCATGAAGAAGGCTGGATGTCCGCCACCTGGTTTCAGGGGCCAGCGCGGGATTTCATGCGCGTCAGCCAGGAGGGCTTCGCCAAGGGGGTGCGCATCCTGCATTTCCTCGGCGGCACCAGCATCGACCTCAGCGGTGAGCGGGCCATCGCACAGACCAAGATGACGATCTCGCAGCGGGCTTTGGTGCACGACGTGCTCTGCGACGTCATCTGCACCGGCCGCTTCTACGATTTCCTGGAGAAGCGGCAGGGCCAATGGGGCATCGTCCGCCGCCAGCCGATCTACGAGAAGGACCGGATCGATCCGGTCGATCCCGCCGCGACGCTTCAGCTCGACCAGAAAGCGCTCGCCGCGCTCCCCGAAGGCTACCGCCACCTCGCCTATATGCAGGAGCTGATCGGCTACAAGGTCAAGCGCGACATGCCGGGCCTCACCGGACCCGAAGTCGAGAAGCTCTATGACGAGGGGCGGGACTGGCTGGCGGGACCGCCAAATAACGCGACGCAAAAGTGAGCCCCAGATAAAAGTAAGGCGCGACTGGCATCACCACAGTCGCGCCCTACGTCGCCGGCTTATGGGGCAGGGGGGAATAGCCGGCTGCTGAGACGACTCCCGTCCGCAAAAGTCGTTCCACGCCTTGCGAAATATTTTGCGGGCCTCCGGCATTTTTCGCACACGGTTAAGTGATCGTAACGGCCAAGAACCCCTGATCCTCCGCCCGCGTTGTTCCCGCGATCGCCATGGGGCGAGGGATCCATAGCCATGTCACAGATTCAAAAGGTATTTTTGGGCGCCGTCGCGATTGCCGCCACGCTGGGTGCCGTGCAACTGGCCTCCGGCCATGATTTGGCCGACCGCTGGCAGGCGGTCGCCGACATCTCCAGCCAGAGCTCAAACTTCGCCCCGAGCCACAACGTCAATCGTGCCGGCAAGGCCGACCGGCTCGGCGAGATCAAGCCGGCACCGGTCGCCACCCGCACCGTGTCGATGCGGCTCAACGATCTTGCCGACACGTCGGTGCTGTTGCGGGTCCCCGCGGTGATCGAAACCGGCAATGCCAAGCCGCCGGTGCTGCTCCAGAACCAGAAGAACCAGAAGCAGGGCCGCAGCAAGCCGACGATCGCCTGCGAGCCGATGGTCAGTTCCCTGACCGAGATCGCCAAGCTGCTCCAGCCCGGCCGCTGTGTGACCTGATCCGCGCCATTGGTCCGACCAAGGCTGCTCTGTCGCGACTTGCGGCAGAGCCTTCACATCCTCTTGATCCGCCGTTTCATCGCGCTATATCCGGGTTCCTTCCCTTTGATTTGACCGGGTAAGCGCATGACGACGTCAGATACGGCTGTGCACACGCAGCCTTTCCAGGCCGAAGTTTCCGAACTGCTGCACCTCATGGTGCACGCCGTTTATTCGGAAACCGACATCTTCCTCCGCGAGCTCATCTCCAATGCCTCCGATGCCTGCGACAAGCTGCGCTACGAGGCGATCGCCAGTCCGGACCTGCTCGGTGAGGGCGACGCGCTCAAGATCCGCATCATCCCGAACAAGTCGGTCGGTACGCTCACGGTCGCCGACAACGGCATCGGTATGGAGCGGCAGGAGCTGATCGATCATCTCGGCACCATCGCCCGCTCCGGCACCAAGGCGTTCGTGTCCAAGCTGAAGGAAGCCAAGGACGGCCTCGGGCTGATCGGCCAGTTCGGCGTCGGCTTCTATTCCGCCTTCATGGTCGCCGAGAAGATCGACGTGGTCAGCCGCCGCGCCGGTGAGAGTGACGTCTGGACCTGGACGTCTTCCGGCGGCTCCGGATTCGAGATCGCTCGCGCCAGCGACGAGGACGCGGCGCGCGTGGCCCGCGGCACCGAGATCGTCCTGCACCTCAAGGACGACGCCAAGAAATATCTCGAGACCTACGAGATCGAGCGCATCGTCGGTGCCTATTCCGACAACATCCTGTTTCCCATCGAGCTCGTGCCTGGCGAGGGCGAGCCGCGCCAGATCAATTCGGCAAGCGCGCTGTGGCAGCGCTCGAAATCCGAGCTGACGGCAGACGATTACAAGAAGGCCTATCAGCAGATCGCCTCCGCCTTCGACGATCCCGCGATGACGCTGCACTACCGCGCCGAGGGCCGCTATTCCTACGCCGTGCTGCTGTTCGCACCCTCGACGAAACCGTTCGACCTGTTCGAGCCGAACCGTAAGGGCCGCGTCAAACTCTACGTCCGCCGGGTCTTCATCACCGATGATGCTGATCTGCTGCCGGGCTACCTCCGCTTCATCCGTGGCGTCGTCGACAGCGAGGATCTCCCGCTCAACATCTCCCGCGAGATGCTGCAGAATAATCCGCAGCTCGCGCAGATCCGCAAAGCCGTGGCGACCCGCGTCGTGTCCGAGCTCGAAAGCCTCGCCGAGAAGGACGCGGAGAATTTTGCCAAGATCTGGGACGCCTTCGGCGCGGTGCTGAAGGAAGGCATCTACGAGGATTTCGAGCGTCGCGAAAAGCTGCTGGCGCTGTCGCGCTTCACCACGACGTCGGGTGAAAAGCGGTCGCTGAGGCAGGTTATCGCCGATTTCAAGCCGAACCAGACCGAGATCTATTATCTCGTCGGCGACAGCATCGAGCGGCTGAAGTCCAATCCGCGGCTCGAGGCCGCGACTGCGCGCGGCATCGAGGTGCTGCTGCTGTCCGATCCCGTCGACGCCTTCTGGACCTCGATGCCCTCGGAGTTCGACGGCAAGCCGCTGAAATCGCTGAGCCAGGGCGATCTCAATCTCGACCTGATCCCGCGCCTCGACGACGAGGACGAGGCGAAGAAGGATGAGCCTGAGGCGGATGAAGCCGCTACCATCGCGGTAATCAAGGCCGCACTCGGCGAGCGCGTTAGCGACGTCAAGGCCTCGACGCGCCTCACCAACTCGGCCTCCTGCCTGGTCGCCGACAGCCAGGGGCCGAGCCGCGAGCTGGAGCGCATTCTGGCGCAGCAGAACCGGGGCATGAAGACCAAGCCGATCCTCGAGATCAATCTGCGCCATCCGCTGGTGAGCGCGATCACCAAGGCGCAGGCCGGCTCGAGCGACGTCGACGATCTCAGCTTACTGCTGCTCGAACAGGCCCAGATCCTGGACGGCGAATTGCCGGAAGATCCGGCAGCGTTTGCGGCGAGGTTGAACCGGCTGGTGTTGCAGGGACTGGGCGGATAGGCGGAATTACTGCTTCCTCGATCGTCATGCCCGGGCTTGTCCCGGGCATCCACGTCCTTGCTCACATGCGGCTCTACGTGGATGGCCGGGACAAGCCCGGCCATGACGATCTCGAACGTCGCTCGCTCGTGCTCCTCACAGCATTGCTCACTCCGCCGCATCCTTCTGCTTGTCACCAGCTGCCTCCGCCTCCGGCTTTCCCTCCATCCAGCGCGAAAGCAGGTTGGAGAAGCGGTCGAGGTAGAGATAGACGATGGGGGTCGTGAACAGCGTCAGGGCCTGGCTCACCAGAAGGCCGCCGACCATGGCATAGCCGAGCGGCTGCCGGATCTCGGCGCCGGTGCCGTGGCCGAGCATCAGCGGCACGCCGCCGAGCAGGGCCGCCATTGTCGTCATCATGATCGGACGGAAGCGCAGCAGCGCGGCCTGGCGGATCGACTGCTCAGGCGTCAAATGCTGCTCGCGCTCGGCGACGATGGCAAAGTCCACCATCATGATCCCGTTCTTCTTGACGATGCCGATCAGCAGAATGACCCCGATCAGGGCGATGAGGCTGAAGTCGAAGCCGAAGATCATCAGGATCGCGATCGCGCCGACGCCGGCCGACGGCAGCGTGGACAGGATGGTCAGTGGGTGGATGTAACTCTCGTAGAGCACGCCCAGCACGAGATACACGACGACGAGCGCCGCGAGGATCAGCATCGGCACGGTGCCGAGCGATTGCTGGAACGCCTGCGCGGTGCCCTGGAAGCTCGTCGATAGCGTCGGCGGCGCGCCCATCGTGCTGACCGCGCGCAGCACGGCATCGGTCGCCTGTCCCAAGGCCACGCCTTCGGCAAGGTTGAAGCTGATCGTGACCGCCGGAAACTGGCCCTGATGCGCGATCGCGAGCGGCCGCACCGGCACGTTGGTCCAGTTGCAGATCACCGAGAGCGGCACCTGCTCGCCGGTGAGCGGCGATTTGATGTAGAGCTTCTCGAGCGTCTCGAGCTGCCCCTGCAGCGCCGGCGTGATCTCGAGCACGACGTGATAGCTGTTGGTCTGGGTGAAATACTGCGCGACCTGGCGCTGGCCGAAGGCGTCGTAGAGCGTGTCGTCGATCAATTGCGGCTGGATGCCGTAGCGTGCGGCGGTGTCGCGATTGATCCTAAGCTGCAGCGTCGTGCCCTCGGTCTGCTGGTCGGTGGCGACGTCGCGCAGTTGCGGCAGGCCTCTCATGCCGGCCAGGATCTTTGGCGCCCATTCGTTCAGCTCGGCGAGATTGGCGTCCTGGAGCGTGAACTCGAACTGTGTGCGGGTGGCGCGCCCTCCGAGCCGCACGTCCTGCGAGGCCTGCATATAGAGGCGTGCGCCCTCGACTTCGGCGAGTTTTGGCCGCAACCTCGCGATAATCTGCTGTGCGCTGGCATCGCGCTCACCGATCGGCTTCAGAGTGATATACATGCGCCCCGAATTCAGCGCCGTGCCGCCGCCGCCGATGAACATCGCAATGGAGTCGACGGCAGGGTCGGCCTGCACGATGGCATTGAGCTCCTCCTGCCGGCGCTTCATCTCGGTGAAGGAGATGTCCTGGGGCATCTCGGACACCGCGGTGAGGAAGCCGTTATCCTGCTGCGGGAAGAAGCCCTTCGGGATCACGATGAACAGCAGCGCCGAGAGCGCGACGGTGCCGAAGAAGATGAGAAGCGTGACGAAGCTGTGCCGCAGGGCGAGGTCCAGCCCGCGTTCGTAAGCGTCGAGCAGGCGCTCGAACATCCGCTCGCTCCACTGGTAGAAGCGGCCGCGCCGCGCCTCGTGGTCGGCGCGCAGGAAGCGCGAGGCCATCATCGGCGTCAGGGTCAGCGACACCACGAGCGAAACCAAGATCGCCATCGATAGCGTCACCGCGAATTCGCGGAACAGCCGCCCGATGATGCCACCCATCAGCAGCAGCGGGATCAGCACGGCAACCAGCGAGATGCTGATGGAAACGATGGTGAAGCCGATCTCGGCGGCGCCCTTGTACGCCGCGGCGAGTGGGCTTTCGCCCCGCTCGACATAGCGCGTGATGTTCTCCAGCATCACGATGGCATCGTCGACCACGAAGCCGACCGCAATGGTCAGCGCCATCAGCGAGAGATTGTCCAGCGAATAGCCGAACACCCACATCAGCGAGCAGGCGCCGAGCAGAGCCAGCGGAACCGTGATGCTCGGGATTATCGTGGCCCAGAAGCTGCGCAGGAAAATGAAGATCACCATCACCACGAGCGCGATGGTGATCATGAGCGTGATCTGCACGTCATCGACCGCGGCGCGGATGGTGATGGTGCGATCGCTGATGATCTTGATCTTGATCGCGGGCGGGATCGCCGCGATCAGCCGCGGCAGTTTCTCCTTGATGCGGTCGACGGTCTCGATGACGTTGGCGCCGGGTTGCTTGAAGATGACCAGGAACACGCCGCGCTTGCCGTCGGCCCAGGCCGCGGTCTTCATGTCCTCCGGGCCGGCCACGGCCTCGCCGATGTCGCGGATCCGTAAAGGCGCGCCGTTGCGGTAGGCGACGATGACGTCCCTCCAGTGCTCGGCCTCGAGCAGCTGATCGTTGGCGTAGATGGTATAGGAGCGGCGCGTACCGTCGATGTTGCCCTTCGGGCTGTCCGCGGTGGCGGTCGCGATCTGGCTGCGAACGTCCTCCAGCGACAATCCCTTGGCGACGAGCTTGGTCGGATCGATCTGGATGCGCACCGAGGGTTTTTGCTGACCGCCGACGAACACCTGCGCCACGCCGGGGATCTGGCTGATCTGCTGGGCGAGCTGGGCGTCGGTGCGGTCGCTGACCGTGGTCAGCGGTAGCGTGTCGGAGGTCGCCGACAGGATCATGATCGGCGAGTCCGCCGGGTTGACCTTGCGATAGGTCGGCGGCGAGGGCAGATTCTTCGGCAACTGTCCGCTCGCCGCGTTGATCGCGGCCTGCACGTCATTGGCGGCGGCGTCGATCAGGCGGTTGAGATCGAACTGGATGGTGATCGACGCCGAGCCCAGCGAGCTCGTCGAGGTCATCTGCGTGATGCCGGGGATTTGCGCGAGCTGGCGTTCGAGCGGCTGTGCCACCGAGGAGGCCATGGTTTCGGGGCTGCCGCCCGGAAGCGATGCGGAGACCTGGATGGTGGGAAAGTCGACCTGGGGTAGCGGTGCAACCGGCAGCAGAGGATAGGCCACGAGGCCTACGAACAGGATGCCCGCCATCAGCAGCGAGGTGCCGATCGGGTAACGGATGAAGGGAGACGAAAAGCTCTCTTGCATGCCCTGAGCCTGCAGACCGGCCGGCGCATCTTTCCCCGCGCATGGCGGAGCCGCGCTCGAGAGCCCGAGCGCGAATGTGCGTTTCCTTCAGCCCATATGTTTATTGATTGCCCTGGAACGCCGTTGGTCCGGGGCCAGCGTTGTAATCGAAAGACTAGTCCGATCGCGGCAGCCTGCGAACGGATTCCTGCTCCGGATGCTTGCGACCTTTGTCGAAGGAATGCTGTCGTGAGATATGCGCTCTGTGCAGGCCGGAAACGGAGTTCTTTTCCGCTTTTGCGTGGTTGCAGCGCCGTGTCTCATCCGTTTCGGCGCGTGTCACAAGCGGGAGAGGTATGAACAGGAACAATCGCTTCTTCCGCGTTGTTGTGCCATATCAAAATGGAACAATGCGTGCCGTTGCCACGATTCGAGGACTGCCCGATGCGCCTGCCGATCCTGACCCTCACCGCCATTGCCACGCTGTTCGTGGCGTCAGATGCGAGCGCCCAGACCTACGATCCGCGCTACCCGGTATGCATGCATGTCTATACGCCCGGCGGCTTCGCCGGTGGCGGCGGCGATTATTACGACTGCTCTTTCACCTCCTTGCCGCAGTGCCGCGCCACGGCCTCGGGCCGCTCCGCGAGCTGCGACGTCAATCCCTACTACGCTTTCGATGAACCGCCGCCGCCACGCCGGCGCCACAAGAAGGTATACTAGCGCTTCCGCGATGCGACTTCCGAGGACAGTTTTCATGCGCCACTCACTCGGCCTGATCGTGACTTTGGGTGCCTTGCTGTTGGCCGCGCCGTCGCATGCGCAGACCTTCGATCCGCGCTACCCCGTCTGCATGCACGTCTATTCCGGCTCGAACGGCGGCGGCGGGGACTGGTACGAGTGTTCCTTCGTCTCGGTACCGCAGTGCCGCGCCACGGCGTCGGGCCGCGCCGCAACTTGCGATCTCAATCCGTACTTTCCCGTCAACGTCCCGGCAACGCGCCCGCGTTACAGGTGAAACGGTTAGCGCCGGGCGGATTGCCGCTCGGTCTCGCCTGGGGCTTGCCGCTAGCCCTTCCTGATCCCCGACAACTCCACCATCTTGCGCCAGCGATCGTCTCGGCCGTCAGCATGCCGCCGATCCCACCGGCTTGGTAAAGGATCGCTAGCGTTAATCCCGCACTAACGGGGTTTTATCCTGTCTCTTAACATCTGGGCAGGGCGCGCGGGCTAAGCTGCCGGATCAGCAGACACGTTCCGAAAGAATTAACGGCATGACCACCGGTGTCCTCGAGCAACCGAAAGCCGCGCGCGCCCCCTCGGCTTCGAAAATCTGGCTGAAGGCGATCGAGCTCACCGCGCGGATCGAGACGCTGCCGGGTCGTCTGTTTGCGGACGTCGTTGACGATTGGGCGCAGCGCCAGCCCGATCGCGCAGCGCTCGTGACCGACGATGCCACTCTCGATTACGAAGGTCTGTCGAAGAGGATCAACCGCTATGCGCGCTGGGCTCGGTCGGCTGGCGTCGCCAAGGGCGACACCGTTGCTCTGATCATGCCGAATGGCATCGATTATGTCGCGGCCTGGCTCGGCATCAGCCGTGTCGGCGGCGTGGCCGCGCTGATCAACACCAAGCTCATTGGGCAATCGCTCGCACATTGCGTCGACGTCGCAAAGCCGTCGCATGTCATCGTTGCGCATGAGCTGATGGAGATGTGGGACAGCGCAGCGCCGTATCTGAAGACGGACGCAAAGGTCTGGGCCCATGGCGATGCCCGCGGCGAACGTGCGATCGACGTGGCGCTGGCCGCGCTCGACGATGGAGCGCTCTCGCCGAACGAACATGGCAACGTCACCATCGATGACCGCGCGCTGCTGATCTATACCTCGGGCACCACGGGCTTGCCGAAGGCCGCCAGCATCAGTCACCGCCGTATCCTCAATTGGGGCTTTTGGTTCGCCGGCCTCACCGGCGCGACACCCCAGGACCGGCTCTACGATTGCCTGCCGCTGTTCCATTCGGTCGGCGGCATCGTCGCGCCCTGCAGCATGCTGGCTGCCGGCGGCTCGGTGGTGATTGCGGAGAAGTTTTCGGCCTCGCATTTCTGGTCCGACATCGTCCGGCATGACTGCACGCTGTTCCAGTATATCGGCGAGCTCTGCCGTTATCTGCTCAAGGCACCGCCGTCGGAATATGAGAACCGGCATCGTCTGCGGCTCGTCTGCGGCAACGGCCTGCGTGGCGACATCTGGGAAGACTTTCAGGCGCGCTTTTCGATTCCCCGCATCCTCGAGTTCTATGCTGCGACCGAGGGTAATTTCTCGCTGTTCAACGTCGAGGGCCAGCCGGGCGCGATCGGCCGCATCCCGCCGCTGCTCGCGCATCGCTTTCCCGCGAGTCTCGTCAAGCTCGATCCCGACGGCGGCGCGCCATTGCGCAACGAAGAGGGCTTTTGCATCGCCTGCGTTCGTGGCGAGGCCGGGGAAGCGATCGGCCGCATCGGTACCGCGGACCAGGGCGGCGGCCGTTTCGAGGGCTATACCGACGCGGGCGAGACCGAGAAGAAGATCCTGCGCGACGTCTTTGCCAGGGGCGATGCCTGGTTCCGCACCGGCGACCTGATGCGCCTCGACGACAAGGGCTTCTTCCACTTCGTCGACCGCATCGGCGACACTTTCCGCTGGAAGGGCGAGAACGTCGCGACGTCGGAGGTGAACGATGCCGTGCGCGATTTCACCGGCGTGATCGATGCCACCACCTACGGCATCAGCATCCCCGGCACCGACGGCCGCGCCGGCATGAGCGCGCTTGTCGTGAATGAGGGCTTTGACATCGCCGCACTGCCCGCCCATCTCGCGCAGCGCCTGCCGGCCTATGCCCGTCCCGTTTTCATTCGCATCTCTTGCGAGATCGATGCGACCGAGACCTTCAAGCAGAAGAAGGGCGACCTCGCGTGCGAAGGTTTCGATCCGGAAGCGATAGCGGATCCGCTGCTCATGCTCGATCCGAAATCCGGCGCCTATGTCGCGATGGATGCCGAGGCCTATGCCCAAATTAACGACGGCGCGATCAGGTTGTAACGCTGCGAAAAAGCGCAGATAGGTCCAATTTTATCTGAATTGTCCAAGAAGCCATTTACTTCTGTCGGGTAAACAAACGGCCATGGGGAGGCGGCCAGCAAGAGCCGCCGCAACGCGAACGATCGATAACAACAAGCGAGCCAGCTATGTCGGTAAGGTCTAAGGTCATTGAAGCGATCCAGCAGATCGCCAAGGAACAGCACGTCACGCTTCCCGCACTCTCGGACGATCTGTCCCTGCACGAGACAGGCCTCGACTCGCTCGCCTTCGCGATTCTGGTTGCGCGCCTCGAGGACGAGACCGGCGTCGATCCCTTCACCATTTCCGAGGACGCAGCGTTCCCCGCCACCGTGGGCGATTTCGTGCGGGCCTACGAAAATGTCCCCGCGTGAGATCTTTGCGCTTCGCGACCATCTCGGCGCGGAGCTGAAGGGCCGCACACTGTCGGATGCGCAGACGAGCGTGTCGCTGACGGACATCCTGTCGCAGACGGTCCTCGGCGGCCGCCTGCGCGAATTGTCTGGCCGCTGCGTGCTGCTCAGGCTGTCCGACCAGCTCCGGTCCGGCCTTGCCATGATCGAGCTCGACGGCATCGCCCGTCGCATGCTGCTGTGCCCGCCCGACCTCAACCCGGCGCATCTCGACGCGTTGATTGCGGATGCCGGGATCGATGCCGTCGTTACTGACGAGCCGGATCGCTGGGCCAACACCGGCGTCGCGCTCATTGTCACCGCACACTTACCGCTCGAAGCGGCCGCGCCGGCGAAGACCGAACGTGCCACGGAATGGCTGATGCTGACCTCGGGTACGTCGGGCGTGCCCAAGATCGCCGGGCACACGCTGGAAGCACTCACCGGCGCAATCGTCGCCGAAGGCCCCGCGCGCGGACCTGCGCCGGTGTGGGCCACGTTCTACGACATCCGCCGCTATGGCGGCCTGCAAATCTTCCTCCGCGCCATCCTCTCCGGCGGCTCCATGGTGCTGTCGGACCCGCATGAGGCATTGGCCGACCACGTCGCGCGGCTGAATGCGCGCGGCGTCTCGCATATCTCCGGCACGCCTTCGCACTGGCGCAAGCTCCTGATGAGCGGCTCGGCCGCGCAGTTCGCGCCGGGTTACGTTCGTCTCTCCGGCGAGATCGCCGATCAAGCGGTGCTGGACGGCCTGAAGGCGGCATTCCCCAAGGCCTCCGTCGGTCATGCCTATGCCTCGACCGAGGCCGGCGTCGGCTTCGCTGTCAATGACGGGCTTGAGGGTTTTCCGGCTGACTATCTTGGCAACCGCAATGGTGTCGAGATGAAGGTGGTCGACGGCTCGCTGCGCATCCGCTCGACGCGCACCGCGCACGCTTACATTGGCCGCAACGCTGCCGCGCTCACCGATGACGACGGGTTTGTCGACAGCGGCGACATCGTCGAGCTGCGCGGCGATCGCTATTATTTCGTCGGTCGTCGCGGCGGCATCATCAATATCGGCGGACTGAAGGTTCACCCCGAGGAGATCGAGGCGACGATCAACCGCCATCCCGACGTGCGGATGTCGCGGGCCAAATCCCGCCGCAGCCCGATCACAGGCGGCATCGTTGTCGCCGACGTGATCCTCGCCGACGGCTCCGATCCCGCCCGCGCGAAAGAGATCCGCGACCAGATCCTGGACCTGTGCCGCGCCCAGCTCGCCTCGCACAAGGTGCCGGCGGTGATCCGCTTCGTCGAGGCGCTCGACGTCACCCCGGCCGGCAAACTGGCGCGCACCGATGCATAATGTTCTCGTCACCGGCGGCAGCCGCGGCATTGGCCTTGCGATCGCAAGTCGCCTCGCCGGCGCCGGCTTCAATGTGATTGCGGCCGCACGGCGCGAGAGCGAGGAGCTCAAGGCCGGGATCGCCGCGTCTGAGGGACGCCTGCATTTTCGCGCCTGCGATCTCGTCGTGATCGATGCGATCCCGGCCTTTGCAAAGCTTGTCCGCGACGAATTCGGCCCGATCTACGGCCTCGTCAACAATGCCGGCCTCGGCACCGAAGGCCTGCTCGCGACCATGCACAATTCCGAGATCGAGGCGCTGGTGCAGCTCAACGTGCTGTCGCCCATCATCCTCACTAAATATGTCGCGCGGCAGATGATGGCCGATGGCGCCGGCCGCATCATCAACATCTCCTCGATCATCGCCACCACCGGCTATAACGGCCTCTCGGTCTATGGCGCCACCAAGGCGGCCGCGACCGGCTTCACCCGCTCGCTGGCGCGCGAGGTCGGCAAGCTCGGTATCACCGTGAATGCGATCGCGCCGGGATTCATCGACACCGAGTTGACGCACAATCTCTCCGACGAAGGACGCAAGCGCATCGCCGGCCGCAGCGCGCTGCGCCGCCTGCCCGAGACCGATGACGTCGCGCGCATGGTGGAATATCTGCTCGGCGAGGGCGGCCGCAACGTCACCGGCACCGTCTTCACGATCGACGCGGGGAATACGGCGTAGCGGAACTCTGCCGCCGCAATAGAGTCGATCCGGCCCAATTTGAATTCACCGGATTTGGTCGTAAGATGCCCCGCAATCGGTTGGGTTACGTCAATCGATCTGCCCTAATCGACAGGGAGCAGTCCATGACCGCTTCGAACCTGGGCCGGGCGTCAGCAGAGCAGTCTCGTTTGAGGCCGGACGATGTCCATTGCCAGCCGATGTCGCATCAGAATTCCGGTGATCACGGCCACGAAATGTATCCGCAGCAATTCGTGCGGTTGGTCGGCTGTCATGATGTCCCCGCATCAGCGGAGCGCAAGCGTCAGGGCGAGAAGCTGCACTAGCCACTCACCTCTGATGCTTCGGCAAGTCAATTCGTTCATGTGAGAACTCCGGCGGTCCCTCGGTGAGGCGGCGGATGCGGCGCTCGCGTTCGTCTGCCGGCAATGCGGGATCGAGCAGCGCGTCGATCTCGTGTACGGCGATGTCCTCGATCTGCGTGGCATCCGATGTGATCGCGTGCGCTGATGTCGGTTCTGCAGGCGCGATCTTCAGCGCCAGTTCGACGAGCTTGCAGATTGCATCCGAGCGCGACAGCTGATGGGCTTCAGCCCAGGCATCGACGGCGGCGGTCAACCGTTCCGGCATCTTCACCGCGCTGATTGCGTCGAGGCCCGTGCGCCGGCGGACGGGTGAGGTCGAGGCCTTGTTGCCGAAGTCGGACACTTCGATGATCCCGGGCGAGTCATTTTCGATAAATCGAGAGTAAACGCCTTTTGTGGTGTGCTGTTTGATGCCGATCAATGACAAACTGCGGCATTGCATCGCGGTGCGAGCTTGTTGTCCGGCTCCATTTCGGCCAATGATCGGGAGCTCGCGGAGGGCCGGCCGGCGAACCCGGATCGATCCTGCCACGTATCTGTTCCGCAAGCGCCATCCCAACCATCCGGCATCACCCGATGACATCAGGCGAATCCTTCTATAGCGGCATTCCGGTCTTCCGCGGTTTCACCAGCCTGATGGATCCGGTGCTGTATTCGCCGCTGCCGGACGACTGGAGTATCGGCGTTGCCGACATCGTCGATTCGACCAAGGCCATCGCGGCGCAGCGCTACAAGGCGGTGAACATGGCCGGTGCCGCCGTGATCGCGGCGGTGACGAACGCGTTGGAGGGGCGCGAATTCCCCTTCGTGTTCGGCGGCGACGGCGCCAGCTTTGCGGTCGCGCCTCACGATCTCGAACTGGCCCGCGAGGCGCTGGCGGCGACCGCGACCTGGGTGCGGGAAGACCTCGATCTGACGATGCGCGTCGCCCTGGTGCCGGTCAGCGCCATCCGTGCGCATGGCCTCGACGTACGCGTCGCACGCTTCGGTCCATCGGCAAACCTGTCCTATGCGATGTTCTCCGGCGGAGGCCTCGCCTGGGCCGACGCCGCGATGAAGCGCGGCGAGTTCGCGGTGACCGAGGCGCCCGACGGCGCGCAGCCCGATCTGTCCGGCCTGTCCTGCCGCTTCGAGGTGATGCCGGCGTCACGCGGATTGATCCTGTCGGTGCTGGTGATGCCGGCGCGTGGCGCTGACCCGCTGGCTTTCCGCAAGGTGATCGAGGACATCATCCATCTCGTCGAGCGCAGTCCGGATGGCGGCCGCCCGGTGCCGGCGCAGGGGCCGCCGCTGAAATGGCCGCCGCAGGGGCTGGATTATGAAGCCCGCACCAGGCGCGGCGGTCCGCTGCTTGCGCGCCGCGCCGCCGTCCTGGCCTACACGTTGTTCGCCTATCTGATCATGCGCTTCGACATCAAGGTCGGCGGCTTCGTGCCTGATGTCTACAAGCGTCAGGTGGTCGAGAACTCGGACTTCAGGAAATATGACGACGGCTTGCGCATGATCCTCGACTGTACGGACGAGCTCGAGCGCGCGCTGAGCGATCGTCTCGCTGCGGCCGCGCGCGAGGGCATCGTGCGCTACGGCCTCTACCAGCAGGACGCGGCGATGATGACCTGCTTCACGCCCTCGGCGCTGCGCAGTGACCACGTCCACTTCATCGACGGCGCGCGGGGCGGCTATGCCTCGGCTGCGACGGCATTGAAGGCGATGGTGGGATAACACGTCTCTCGTGCCCCGGACGCAGCGCAGCACGCAGTGATGCGCTGCCGAGCCGGGGCCCAGAATCTTGGAGAAAATTGCGAATGGCATGGTCCCGGCTCTGCGAAGCAGCGCTTCACGCTGCATCGCGTCCGGGACACGAGGGCGTTCAGCGCCCCGCGCGCGTCCAGGTCTCGCCGCCGCAGAGCGCGCCGACGCAGCCTTCGACGCGCAGCGAATCCGCGCCCGTTACGCTGATACTGCTCGCATAGGTGCTGCCGTCGTCGGCGTTGTAGATCTGGCCCGACCATTTGTTCGGAGCTGACGGCTGCATGCCGCTGAACAATGGCAGGCCGATCATCGGACGCCTGGCGAGCGCGGGATTGGGATTCTTGTTGTCGGTCGCGGGCTGGCCGGTCGCGGTGTCCATGGGTTCGCGCAGCCAGACGATGTGGCCGCAGATGCCGCCGCCGCATTTGCTGATCTTCACGCGCGCATCACCAGCCTGGGTGAGCCAGGTCCCGTCGGCGCTCTGCGCACGGGCGCTCGTTGCGCCGAGCAGCGCAGCCAGGACGACGAAGGGAATCGCGAATCTGCTGAACATGGAGAGAGCCCCCGAAAATGACGGCGCCTCCATAGCAGTCCGGCAGAATAGTGCAACGCTGGATGGAATCACATTCCTGCGCTTACTGCCTGCGCTTACTGTCTGCGCTT
Source organism: Bradyrhizobium genosp. SA-3 (assembly GCF_004212635.1). Lineage (GTDB taxonomy): Bacteria > Pseudomonadota > Alphaproteobacteria > Rhizobiales > Xanthobacteraceae > Bradyrhizobium. The sequence continues at coordinate 33,746 of NZ_PSRT01000043.1, forward strand.
ATTCGCCTGCGCTCATTTGCCCCAGTGCACGAAGGCGACCGAGGCGGCGGTCGAGAGTCCGAACACGACCATGGCGCCGCCGACCAGAGCGAACAGAGTCCAGGCCGGCGCCTGAATCGTCATGAGGCCGACGCCGCCGATCGCGACGATCAGGAGCCGCGCCGTGGAGGCGAGCACGGGCCCGCCGACGCGCGCCGCGCCTTGTGAGGAGAAGTACAACGACACGCCCATGCCGAAGAACACGAAGGCCGGACCTGCCCAGTGGAAATAGCTGTACGCGGCGGCGGTGACGCCGGAATCCCGCGTGAACAGCGCGACCCACAGCGACGGATCGAGCGCGATCACAAGGCCGATCAGGCCGACCGTGAGTCCGGAGGCAGCGGCTGCGGTCCAGGCCACGCGCCGCGCGCGCTTCAGATGTCCGGCGCCGATCGCCATGCCGACCATCGGCACCGATGCGATACCGAAGGCGAAGGTGATCGGGATCAGCAAGAATTCCAGCCGCGAGCCGATGCCGTAGCCGGCCAGCATCTCGGTGCCGAAGGTCGCGAGGATTTTTGTGAAGATCAGAATGGTGAGCACGGTCTGGAGCGGCGATAGGCAGGCCACCGCGCCCACTTTGAGAATATCCACGAACATCGCGCGCTCGAAATGGAGGGCGCGGAAGTCGAGCGGCAGCCTGCTGCGGCCGGACAAGAGATACCAGAGCAAGAAGACCGCGGCGCAGCTGAACGCGATCAGCTGGCCGCTCGCGACGCCGGGCATGCCGAATTGCTTCACACCGAACAGGCCGAGTCCCAGCGTGCCGCCGAGTGCGACCTGGAGCAGGCTCGCCCCGATCAACGTCATCGAAGGCAGCCGCATGTCGCCGGTGCCGCGGATCACCGAGGCCAGCGTGTTGACGAGCCAGATCGCGACCGCGCCGGAGAACAGCACCTGCGAATAGCCGCTGGCCTCCTCGAGCACGCGCTCGCGGCCGCCGAGCAGCGCGAAGAACGAGCGGCCGAACACGAGCATCATCACCGTGAAGAACAGGCCGCCGCAGAGGCCGATGATGGCGGCATGCAGCGCCAGCGTTGCGGCGCGGTCGCGATCTCCTGCGCCGAGCGCGCGGCTGATCGCTGACGAGACGCCGCCGCCCATCGCGCCCGCGCTCATCATTTGCGTCAGCATCGCGAACGGAAACACCAGCGCGATCGCGGCGAGTGGGATGGTGCCGAGCCGGCCGATATAGGAGGTCTCGGCGATCGCAACCAGTGTGCTGCCGACCATCGCGATCATGTTTGGGATCGCGAGCCGCAGCAATGTCGGCAGGATCGGCGCTGTCAGCAGGCTGGCGATGGGGGAGGCGACCGGCGCAAGCGGCGGGACGGCGTCTGCAGGGGCGTCGATCGTCATGTTCACCGGGCGGAATATTAAATGATGGTCAACATATTATAGGGCGTGAAGCTGCCGGCGCAGCCCTCCGCTCACGCAGGGCTCACCATGGCAGGCCGCATAGGTCGATGGTACCCAGCGTCGGCGCGCGGACGATGTCGAAGACGTAGGGCGCCATGTAGTCGAAGCGGATTCGCCCCTCCGGCTGCTCGCAATAGACCTCGCCCTTGAAGGGCTGCCATCGGCGCGCCTCGTAGAACGCGAAATTGTGCGGCTCGCAGAACAACAGCGCGAAGCGCACCGCCTCGTTGGCGCGCATGGTGTGCACCGCCGCGTCGATCGCCATGGTTGCATAGCCGCGACCGCGCCGGTCCTCGCGGGTACAGACGCCGCCGATGCCGCCGACATGGACCTTCTGCCCGTTCCAGGTGACGGTCCGGAAGTAGACGCCGACATGGCAGACGAGGCCATCCTCGGGCGTATCGAGCAGCACGCGAAGATGAGCGTTATCCCATTTGACGTGAGCCCAGGGCTTATCCGCAACCATGTGCGGGCCCCAGACTGCCTGGTGCAGCGGCTCTGCGATCGGCCACGAGGCGTCGCCGTTCAAAATGTCGATCTCGATGCTCATGGCTCTGTCTTTCGCAACGTCGGTCCGTGGTGCATTCGTTCTGCCATAAGCGCCTCAAAGGCAATGATATTTTGCATCACGCCATCAAGGCCGCGCGAATGTCCGCGTGCTGCGACGATTTTATGCAATCGTGCCAAGCGTTGGCATCACGCATTTTCGCAAATTGGCGGTATTTAACGACGCAGGAACCTTCTATAAGGGGTGACCGTTAGAACTCGTTCCCCACCAGTTGCGGACAAGAAGCCATGACCTTTACGCTGCCCCCACTCCCTTACGCCTATGACGCCCTCGGCCAGTATATGTCGAAGGAGACGCTGGAATATCATCACGACAAGCATCATCAGGCCTACGTCACCAACGGCAACAACGCGCTCAAGGGGACCGAATGGGAAGGCAAATCCCTTGAAGAGATCGTCAAGGGCTCGTTCGGCAAGAACCCCGCGGTGTTCAACAATGCCGGCCAGCACTACAACCACATCCACTTCTGGAGCTGGATGAAGCCCAATGGCGGCGGCACCAAGCTGCCGGGCAAGCTCGAGAAGAAGATCAACGAGGACCTCGGCGGCTTCGATAAATTCAAGACCGACTTCCAGGCGGCCGGCGTCGGCCAGTTCGGCTCCGGCTGGTGCTGGCTCCAGGTCAAGAACGGCAAGCTCGAGATCTCCAAGACCCCGAACGGCGAGAATCCGCTGGTGCACGGCGCCACCCCGATCCTCGGCTGCGACGTCTGGGAGCACTCCTACTACATCGACTATCGCAACCGCCGTCCGGACTATCTCAAGGCCTTCGTCGAGAACCTCGTGAACTGGGAATACGTCGAGTCGCTGTTCGAGAAGGCGTGAGCATTTGGAGTCATTCCGGGGCGCGCCAAGCGCGAGCTATGATGCGCAATTGCGCATCTGAGAATCCATTTGTCCACTCGGGCTGACGCTCGATGGATTCCGGGCTCGGCGCTGCTGCGCCGCCCCGGAATGACAGACAAGGCGGTCGCACGCGCGGCCGCCTTTTTGCTGTGCGGAATTGCCCTGCGCGGTGCGCGTATAGATCTGTCATCGTTCCGTTTGCATCGCCCAGGCGGCCCCCTTAAGCAGGACGGGCATCACCCTCGATCCGACCAGAGCCCGTTGTTAGAACCTTCCCCGAAAGACCCGGCGCCTGCCGAGGACGTGGAGTCCGAGCCGCGGCCTGGGCGTGTGCGCAAGCCGATCGGCTGGTCGACCATCATCATCGCGGCCCTGGTGGCGGTGAGCGCGGGTCTGGTCTGGCGGCGTGACGGCACCGATGGTGTTCTCGACATTCTCACCCACGACCTCTCGCTATTCGGCGGCATCCTGCCGCGCGTGCTGGCCGGCTGTCTGCTCGGTGCGTTCATCTCCGAGATCCTGCCGCACGAAAAGGTCTCGCGCTCGCTCGGGCCCAAATCCGGCCTGATGGGGCTTCTGATCGGCACCGCCTTCGGCGCGATCCTGCCCGGCGGTCCCTTCACCGCCTATCCGGTGGCGAGCGCGCTGCTCGCGGTCGGTGCCGATTTCGGCGCCACCATCGCCATGGTCGTGAGCTGGACCCTGATCGGCTACGGCCGGGCGGTGGCCTGGGAAATCCCGATCATGGGCACCGATTTCACGCTGTGGCGGATCGTGATCTCGCTGCCGCTGCCGGTGCTCGCCGGCGCGCTCGGCCGCTTCGTCTATGTCCGGCTCTATCCGAAACAGATCTCGAAGGGCGACGAGACGTGAGCGCGGCACTCCTGATCGACATCCTGTTGTGGGGCTCGGTGTTCGGCGTCGGCCTGATCGCCTTCCGCCGCGGCCCTGCCGTGTTCAAGGCTTCGCTGCGCGAAGGCTCGATGGACTTCATCAACATCGTGCCGCGGATTGCGCTCGGGGTGATCGGCTCCGGTTACATCGCCGCCATCATCCCGCAGGAGGTGATTACCGGCTGGCTCGGGCCGGACAGCGGCTGGCTTGGGGTCGCCTCTGCCGTGGTCGCCGGCGCCGCCACGCCGGGCGGACCTGTGATCGGCTTCTCCATCGGCACGGTGGCGCTGAAGTCGGGCGGCGGGGTGCCCCAGGTGGTTGCCTATGTCGTCGCCTGGGCCCTGTTCGCGTTCCAGCGTGTGATCCTGTGGGAGATCCCGTTCATGCCGGCCCGCTTCGTCTGGTTCCGCTGCGCGGTGTCGGTGCCGTTCCCGTTCGTGGCCGCCGCAATCGCCATGCTGATCGGCCGGCCCTGAGCCCGGCGTGGACAGGCGCAATGTTATAATATAACGTCTTGGCATGGTTCCCGCCGCGTCTCATGCCCATCACGACCATTCCCACGACCACGCCCATTCGCACGGGCACGACCACACCCATGCCCATGTCCATGACGCGGCTTCGCCGCATCCGGCCCAGGCGGCGCCGTGGTCGATCTTGCGCATGACCATGGCGGGGCGCCTCGCGGCCGCGCTCACCGTCTGCGCCGCGCTCTGGGGCATGGTCTTCCTGGCGATGAGGTGACCATGGCACAGCTAGCCTTCCACAACGTCACGCTCGGCTATGACCGGCATCCGGCTGTGCATCATCTCAATGGCGATGTCGCACCCGGTGCACTGGTCGCCGTGATCGGCCCGAACGGCGCCGGCAAGTCGACGCTGCTGCGCGGTATCGTCGGCATCCTCAAGCCGCTCGACGGCAGCATCCATCTCGGCGGCCGCGATAGCAGGGATATCGCCTACCTGCCGCAAAGCGCGGAGATCGACCGCAGCTTTCCGATCTCGGTGTTCGATTTCGTCGGCACCGGGCTGTGGCGCGGGACCGGCCTGTTCGGCGGCATCGGCAAGGCTGCGCGGCAAAAAATCCTGCGCGCAATCGCCGCCGTTGGCCTCAACGGTTTCGAGAACCGCCCGATCGGCACGCTCTCCGGCGGCCAGATGCAGCGCGTGCTGTTCGCGCGGGTGCTGCTCCAGGACGCGAGCTTGATCGTGCTCGACGAGCCCTTCAACGCCATCGACAGCAAGACCACGGCCGATCTGCTCGCGCTGGTGAAGGATTGGCACGCCGAGGGTCGCACCGTGCTGGCCGCGTTGCATGACATGGAGATGGTGCGCACCCATTTCAGCGAGACGCTGGTGCTGGCGCGCGGCCCCGTGGCGTGGGGACCGACGGCCGAGGTGCTGACGCCGGAAAACCTGATGGTCGCGATGCGGATGTGCGAGGCTTTCGACGATAGCGCCGCGGCTTGCGCGGCCGACGACGGGCGTTCGCAGGCGGCGTGATCGCAAATGGCCTATGACGCGCTGATCGGTCCGTTCACCGAATTCGAGTTCATGCGGCGGGCGCTCGCCGCGGTGATCGCGTTGTCGCTGGCGGGCGCGCCGATCGGCGTGTTCCTGATGCTGCGGCGGATGAGCCTCGTCGGCGATGCCATGGCGCATGCGATCCTGCCGGGCGCCGCCGTCGGCTTCCTGCTGTCCGGGCTCAACCTGTTCGCGATGACCGCCGGCGGCCTTTTCGCCGGCTTTGCGGTCGCGATCCTCGCCGGTGTGGTCGCACGCTCGACCGGGCTGAAGGAGGACGCTTCGCTGGCCACCTTCTATCTGGCCTCGCTCGCGCTCGGCGTCACCATCGTTTCGATCAAGGGCACCAATATCGACCTGTTGCATGTGCTGTTCGGCAACATCCTCGCGATGGACGACCAGACGCTGCTGGTGGTGGCCTTCAACGCCACGGTGACGCTGCTCGTGCTCGCCGTGATCTACCGCCCGCTGGTGATCGAGAGCGTCGATCCCTTGTTCCTGCGCACGGTGAGCCGCGCCGGGGGACCTGCGCATCTCGCCTTCCTCGCGCTCGTCGTCGTCAACCTCGTCAACGGCTTTCAGGCACTCGGCACGCTGCTTGCGGTCGGCCTCATGATCCTGCCGGCTGGCATTGCGCGGTTCTGGTCGCGCGATCTCACCGCCATGATCTGCATCGCGGTCGTCGCTGCCGCCGTCTCGGGCTATGCCGGCCTCGTGCTGTCGTTCCAGACCCGCGTGCCGTCGGGCCCTGCGATCATTCTCGTGGCGACGGTGCTCTACGTGGTCTCCGTCCTGTTCGGCCGCGTCGGCGGTATCGTCCGGCAATTGTTTCCCGGCCGGCATCTGGAAGCGTGACGATGCGGCTCATTCTGCTTTGTGCGCTGTTGCTGATCGCCCCGCCACTGCACGCCACAGAGCGGCTCAACGTGGTCGCGAGCTTCTCGATCCTCGCCGATTTCGTCCGCAATGTCAGCGGTAGCAGGATCAATCTGACCACGCTGGTCGGCGCCGACAGCGATGTCCACGTCTACACACCTGCACCGAGCGATGCGAAGCGAATCGCGGATGCAAATCTCGTCATCGTCAACGGGCTAGGTCTCGAAGGGTGGCTGCCGCGCCTCGTGCAGTCCTCGGGCAGCAAGGCGACGGTCGTGACTGCAAGCGCCGGTATCACGCCCCTGAAATTAGGTTCGGCCGCCGATCCCCACGCCTGGCAGTCCGTCCCCAACGCCAAGATCTACGTCACCGACATCGCCAATGCGCTCGCCGCGACCGCCCCGGACGACGCGGAGTTCTTCCGCACCCAGGCCAAAGCCTATTTGGAAAAGCTCGAAACGCTGGACCGCGAGGTCCGCGAGGCCGTGGCGAAAATCCCATTGGAGCGGCGCAAGGTAATCTCCACCCACGACGCCTTCGGCTATTTTTCCGCCGAATATGGTATCCAGTTCATCGCCCCCTTGGGTGTCTCCACGGAGACCGAGCCCAGCGCGCGCGATATCGCCGCGATCATCGGCCAGATCAAGGCCCAGAAAATCCCGGCCGTGTTCCTGGAAAATATCAGCGACGACCGGCTGATCCGGCGGATCGCGGCCGAGACCGGGGCAAAGGTCGGCGGGACCTTGATTTCCGACGGTTTGACCGGCGAAAAGGGGCCTGCACCCACTTACATTGACATGGTCAGGCACAATATAAAGGCCCTGACCAGCGCGCTTGACCACTAGGGCAGGGGCCACCCCGCCTCGCGTCGCGCGATAAGCCTTAAAGTCCGGAGTTGTTATGTCTGAAGCGACTGCCCCAAAAATTCCCGTGACCGTACTGACCGGCTATCTCGGCGCCGGCAAGACCACGCTTTTGAACCGCATCCTGTCGGAAAACCACGGCAAGAAATACGCCGTCATCGTCAACGAATTCGGCGAGATCGGCATCGACAACGACCTCATCATCGGCGCCGACGAGGAAGTGTTCGAGATGAACAATGGCTGTATCTGCTGCACCGTGCGCGGCGACCTCGTGCGCATCATGGACGGCTTGATGAAGCGCAAGGGCAAGTTCGACGCCATCATCGTCGAGACCACCGGCCTTGCCGATCCGGCGCCGGTCGCCCAGACCTTCTTCGTCGACGAGGACGTGCAGAAGAACGCGCGGCTCGACGCGGTTGTAACTGTGGCGGACGCAAAGTGGTTGTCCGACCGGCTCAAGGACGCGCCCGAGGCCAAGAACCAGATCGCCTTTGCCGACGTCATCGTGCTGAACAAGACCGATCTGGTCAACAAGGGCGAGCTCGCCGAGGTCGAGGCCCGCATCCGCGGCATCAACCCCTATGCGAAGCTGCATCGCACCGAGCGCTGCTCGGTGGCGCTGGCCGACGTGCTCGATCGCGGCGCGTTCGACCTCGACCGCATCCTCGACATCGAGCCTGATTTCCTGGAGGCCGACGATCATGACCACGATCATGATCATCATCACCATGGCCACGACCATCACCACCACCATGATCACAGCCATGGCCTGAAGCACTATCACGACGAGGACATGCAATCGCTAGCGCTGAAAACCGACAAGCCGCTCGATCCCAACGTGTTCATGCCCTGGCTCCAGAACCTGGTGCAGATCGAGGGCGGCAAGATCCTGCGCTCCAAGGGCATCCTCGCCTTCCACGACGATGACGACCGCTACGTCTTCCAGGGTGTCCACATGATGCTGGAGGGCAACCATCAGCGGAAGTGGAAGGAGGGCGAGCCGCGCGAGAGCCGCCTCATCTTCATCGGCCGCGAATTGCCGGAAGAGGCCATCCGCAAAGGCTTCGAGAGCTGCATCGTCTTGTGATGAAAGAGTTTACGCCGGCTCCCGACTCCGCCTCGATCGTCTCCGTCACCGACCGCGTCAAGCCGGTCGCGCTCGGCATGGCCGTGACGTCAGTGCATTTCCTCGCCGATCGGGCCGCCTTCATCGGCGGCGAGGAGAACGTCGCGCTGGTCGATGCCAAGGGCGAGATCAGCACGGTCGCCGTGCACAGCGGCGGCATCCTCTCGACCGCCTCCGACGGCAAGCGCCTCGTCATGGGCGGTGACGACGGCAAGGTCGTGTCGCTCGACGCCAAGGGCGAGGTGACGCTGCTCGCCACCGATCCGAAGCGGCGCTGGATCGACGCGGTGGCGCTGCATCCAGATGGCGCCTTCGCCTGGTCGGCCGGCAAGACGGCGACCGTCAAAAGCGGCAAGAACGAGGAGAAGTCGATCGAGGTGCCCTCGACCGTCGGCGGCCTTGCCTTCGCACCAAAAGGCCTGCGGCTTGCGATCGCGCATTACAACGGCGCGACGCTGTGGTTTCCGAATATGGAAGGATCGGCCGAATTCCTGCCCTGGGCCGGCTCGCATCTCGGCGTCACTTTCAGCCCGGACAACAAGTTCCTGGTCACTGCGATGCACGAGGCGGCGCTGCACGGCTGGCGGCTCGCCGACAACAGGCACATGCGCATGACCGGCTATCCCGGCCGCGTCCGCTCGATGTCCTGGAGCGCCGGCGGCAAGGCGCTGGCGACCTCGGGTGCCGACACCGTGATCCTGTGGCCGTTCGCCGGCAAGGACGGTCCGATGGGCAAGGAGCCCGCGATGCTCGCGCCGCTGCAAGCGCGCGTGGCGGTGGTGGCCTGCCACCCCAAGAACGATATCCTCGCCGCCGGCTACAGCGATGGCACCGTGCTGATGGTGCGGCTGGAGGACGGCGCGGAAATCCTGGTCCGCCGCAACGGCACCCCGCCCGTGGCCGCGCTCGCCTGGAACGCCAAGGGCACGCTGCTGGCGTTCGCGGATGAAAATGGGGATGGCGGCCTACTGGAGCTTTAATCTGTCACGGTTCCCGCCGTATAGGGGGCCATGCGGTTTCTGACGACCTTCCAGCTTGCCGATTTTGCGGACACGCTGATCAGCCTGTTTACGGCCTTCGTGCTGGGGACGCTGATCGGCGCCGAGCGACAGTACCGCCAGCGCACGGCGGGCCTGCGTACCAACGTGCTGGTCGCGGTCGGCGCCGCCGCCTTTGTCGATCTCGCCATGCATCTGACCGGCGCCGACGGCGCGGTGCGGGTGATCTCCTACGTCGTCTCCGGCATCGGCTTCCTCGGCGCCGGTGTCATCATGAAGCAGGGCATGGATGTGCGCGGGCTCAATACGGCGGCCACGCTGTGGGCCTCCGCCGCGGTCGGCTCCTGTGCCGGCGCCGACATGGTGGCGCAAGCCGCCGCGCTGACCGTGTTCGTCATCGCCGGAAACACGCTGCTGCGCCCGCTGGTCAATGCCATCAACCGCATTCCACTGAATGAGCGGGCGTTGGAAGCGACCTACTACTTCAAGCTGGCGGTCGCGGCCGACGCGCTGCCTGACATGCGCGACCGCCTCGTCGAGAGGCTGGAGGCCGCGAAATATTCGGTCGCCGATATCGATGTGGTCGAGATCGGGGACGACATCCTGGAGATCGTCGCAAAGCTGGTTGCGACCGCGGTCGATCCGAACGAGCTGAACGCAGTGGCGACGGATCTCCAGCACCTTCCGGGCGTGCGCCACGCCACCTGGGAAGTCAGCACCACGGATTGAGCGCGGCGTTCTGGCGCGCAGGCGTGCGGTTCCCGCCCGGCCAGGCGCGGAACCCGCGTGCGGCCATTTCGTTGATCCCACGGACAAATGCGGTGATCGACATGACAGGCAATGACAAGCGCAGACTGAAGCTCGACCTGATGATCGCCTGCTCGCTGTTCGCAGCGGGCGTCGTGGTGTCGGGCCTGTCGCTGGCGCAGATTCGCGCCGAGAGCCGGATGCAGATGGCGCAGGCAACGCCACCGCTCCAGGGCGCTCCGTCCGACGATCAGGGTAAGACACCCGCGGAGTCCAAGCCGGGCGGTGATCGCCCGACCACGCCGGCCCCCGAGCCCGCACGGCCCGATCCTCAGACGCAGGGTGCTGCGGGTGCCGCCAAGCCGGCGCTGCCGCCGGCTCCAGCGGAGAAGGTCGCGCCGCCGATTGAGAAGAAGTAGGAGCCAGCCCCACACACCCGGTGTCATTGCCCGCGAAGGCGGGCAATCCAGTATTCCAGAGACCGTGCGTGGATACGGAGAAGCCGCGGCGTACTGGAGGCCCCGGCCAAGCCGGGGCATGACGGCGGTGTGGGGAGCCAGCACCCATCGTCATTCCGGGGCGCGCGAAGCGCGAGCCCGGAATCCATTTGCCCGCAGGCTCTGCGCCCGATGGATTCCGGGTTCGACGCTGCGCGTCGCCCCGGAATGACCAGTCGAGAGGGCCGCCCTCACCGCACCAGAATATTCCGGAACTGCCAGGGATCGCTCGTATCGATATCTTCCGGGAACAGTCCCGGGCGATCCGTCAGCGGCGTCCAGTCGGTGTAGAAGCCCTTCACCGGACCGAGATAGGGCAGCTGGATTTCCAAGAGACGGTCGAAATCCATCTCGTCGGCTTCGACGATGCCTTCGTTCGGGTTCTCCAGCGCCCACACCATGCCGCCGAGCACGGCGGAGGTCACTTGCAGGCCGGTGGCGTTCTGGAAGGGCGCGAGCTTGCGGGTTTCTTCGATGGAGAGCTGCGAGCCGTACCAGTAGGCATTGTTGTCGTGGCCGAACAGCAGCACGCCGAGCTCGTCGATTCCATCGACGATTTCGTTCTCATCGAGGATGTGGTGCTTTTCCTGCATCTTCGCCGCGCGGCCGAACATTTCATGCAGCGACAGCACGGCATCGTCGGCCGGATGATAGGCATAGTGACAGGTCGGCCGGTAGATCGCCGTGCCCGATGCGTCACGCACCGTGAAGTAATCGGAGATCGAGATCGACTCGTTGTGGGTAACGAGGAAGCCATATTGCGCGCCGCGGGTCGGGCACCAGGTGCGCACGCGCGTGTTGGCGCCGGGCTGCATCAGATAGATGGCGGCGCCGCAGCCGGCTTCGTGGGTCCGCGCATTCTCGGGCATCCATTTTTCGTGGGTGCCCCAACCGAGTTCTGAGGGCTGCACGCCTTCCGACAGGAAGCCTTCCACCGACCAAGTGTTGACGAAGACGTCGGGCTCTTTCGGCTTCCTGGAGCGCTGGGTGTCGCGTTCGGCGATGTGGATGCCCTTGACGCCGGCCTGCCGCATCAGGTCCGCCCATTCGGCTTTGGTCTTCGGCTTGGGGGCATTGAGCTTCAGATCAGCGGCGACGTTGAGCAGCGCCTGCTTGACGAAAAAAGAGACCATGCCGGGATTGGCGCCACAGCAGGACACGGCCGTCGTCGAGCCCTTAGGCCGCGCCTTCTTGGCGGCCAGCGTCACTTCGCGAAGGGCGTAGTTGGAGCGCGCTTCCGGGCCCTTCGAAGCGTCGAAATAGAAGCCGAGCCAGGGCTCGTTGACCGTGTCGATGTAGAGCGCGCCAAGCTCATTGCAGAGCTCCATGATGTCGGTGGAGCCGGTGTCGACCGAGAGATTGACGCAAAAGCCCTGGCCGCCGCCTTCGGCGAGCAGTGGGGTCAGCAAGTCCCGATAATTGTCCTTGGTCACGCCCTTCTGGATGAAGCGCACATTGTGCTTCTCGCAATGCGCCTTGCGGCCCTCGTCCTTGGGATCGATCACGGTGACGCGCGACTTGTCGTAATCGAGATGCCGCTCGATCAGCGGCAAGGTGCCTTTGCCGATGGAGCCGAAGCCGACCATGACGATGGGACCGGTGATCTTCGCGTAGATCTGCGAGGCGGGGCTCATGGGATGGTTTCTCCGGAACGTGCTGGCAGACAAGGGGTGAGGGGTGGATCAGGCGCTGCGGCGCTTGGCGGTGACTTCGATCTCGACCTTCATCTCGGGCTTGTAGAGTGCCGAGACGGCGAGAAGCGTTGCGGCCGGGCGGATGTCGCCGAGGACTTCGCCGCAGACGACGAAATGCGCGTCGGCATCTTTGATGTCGGTGAGGTAGTAGGTCACGCGGACGATGTCGGCCATTTCGAAACCGCCCTCCTTCAGGGCGGCTTCGATGGTCTTGAAGCAGTTGCGTGACTGGCTCGTGACATCGGCCGGCATTGTCATGGTCGTGTAGTCATAGCCCGTCGTTCCCGCGACGAAGGCGAACTCGCCGTCAATCACGGCGCGGCTGTAGCCGGCGGTCTTCTCGAACGGGGAGCCGGTGGAAATCAGGCGACGGGACATGCTCTCGGACCTCGACTGAAGGGAGATGTTTCGCGGGGTTAAAGGGCGTTTCTTGGGCCCGCGCAACCCCAAAGGAACAGGCATCAAGTCAGGCACGGCCGGGGATGGCCGCTGGATGCGGCTTCGGTCGTTGCCATCATGGCAATCCCTTAGGCCGCGTGCGCCTGGAGAGCGCGAACCGCCCTCCGTTTGGGCAGAGCCGCTCCGGTCGGAACGATCATCCCTTCGGCGCCGTCGAGCGCGCCTTCCGCAAACTCGATCGCCAGCAGCCGCTCGCGCTCGAACGGGCCGGGCAGCGACAGCGCGCCGGTCTTGGCGGCCGAGAAGCCGAAGCGGGCGTAATAGGGGGCATCGCCGAGCAGGATCACGGCACCATGCCCGCGCGCCCGGGCGGCGGCCAGCGCTTGATGCATCAGCGTGGCGCCGATCCCGAGCTCGCGGCAGGCAGGGTCGACCGCCAGCGGTCCGAGGACCAGAGCGGGCCTGCCTCCGGCGCTGACGTGCCACAGCCGCACGGTTCCCACGAGTCGTCCCTCGCGCACGGCCGACAGGGCAAGACCTGCGGCAGGCGCGCGTCCGTCGCGCAGGCGCTGGCAGGTCCGGCCATGGCGGTTCTCGCCAAAGCAGGCATCGAGCAGCGCTTCACGCATCGCGACGTCGCCAGCACGCTCGTTGCGGATCGCGAACGGAGCGGCTTTCGAGGTGAGGGCGATCTGTGGCTTCCGAGGAGCAGTCATGGCGCGTCAGTCCCCGCTTGAACCGACGTGCGAGAGGCACGCCGGTCCAAGACGTCGTCAGAAATCGAAAATGTGAGGGAAGAGCCGGCACGGCCGGCTCCCGGGTTCGTCAGGCCTCGAGAGAGAGGCGGATCAGATGTGGTACGTCTTCAGCGGCGGGATGCCGTTGAACGCCACCGACGAGTAGGTCGACGTATAGGCCCCGGTGCCTTCGATCAGCACCTTGTCGCCGATCTCGAGCGTGACAGGAAGCGGATACGGGGTCTTCTCGTACAGCACGTCGGCGCTGTCGCAGGTCGGCCCTGCGAGCACGCACGGCGTCATGTCCGCGCCGTCGTGACTGGTGCGGATGGCGTAGCGGATCGACTCGTCCATGGTCTCGGCGAGACCGCCGAACTTGCCGATGTCCAGGTACACCCAGCGCACTTCGTCCTCGTCGCTCTTCTTCGAGATGAGCACGACCTCGGATTCGATGATGCCGGCGTTGCCCACCATGCCGCGGCCCGGCTCGATGATGGTCTCCGGGATCTGGTTGCCGAAGTGCTTGCGCAGCGCGCGGAAGATCGACCGGCCGTAGGTCACGACCGGCGGCACGTCCTTCAGGTACTTGGTCGGGAAGCCGCCGCCCATGTTGACCATGGACAGGTTGATGCCGCGCTCGGCGCAGTCGCGGAACACCTGCGAGGCCATCGCCAGCGCACGGTCCCACGCCTTCACCTTGCGCTGCTGCGAGCCGACATGGAAGGAGATGCCGCACGGCTCCAGGCCCAGGCGCTTGGCGAGGTCGAGCACCTCGACCGCCATCTCCGGATCGCAGCCGAACTTGCGCGACAGCGGCCACTCGGCGCCGGCGCAGTCGTAAAGGATGCGGCAGAACACCTTCGCGCCGGGCGCGGCACGGGCGACCTTCTCGACCTCGGCGGCGCAATCCACCGCGAACAGCCGGATGCCGAGCGCGAAGGCGCGTGCGATGTCGCGCTCCTTCTTGATCGTGTTGCCGAAGGAGATGCGGTCGGGCGTCGCGCCCGCGGCCAGCGCCATCTCGATCTCGGCGACCGTCGCGGTGTCGAAGCAGGAGCCCATGGAGGCGAGAAGCGCCAGCACTTCCGGCGCCGGGTTCGCCTTGACGGCGTAGAACACGCGGCTGTCGGGCAGCGCCTTGGCGAAGCTCTGGTAATTGTCGCGCACGACCTCGAGGTCGACGACGAGGCACGGCTCGGTGTCGAGGCCATCCTTGCGGCGGTTGCGCAGGAATTCCTGGATACGTTCGGTCATAGCACTCTCCAAAGCGGCCCCAGCGACGGAGCTCGTTCAAAGTGGTTCTCGGACGAGGGTGCTACGCCGCTGCCGCACGATGGAGACGCGACAGGGCAAGACCCCTGGACCGAATTGTGCTGCCGTGGATTGGTTGGGAATTTTCCCGCCCGCTCACCTGGCAATGAAGGACAAGCCTTTTCAGTAGCCCGCGCCGGCGTTGGACTGCCGGTAGAGACCAAAAAAGCCCGATCCGTCGTTGCTTTAAGTCGCGTCCCCCGTTGAGAGCGGGGTGCGCCGGTTCGCCTCCGGCTGCCAGTCACGGTTGCAAAAAGTGAAGTCACCTTCGACATGGCATCTCTTGAGAGAGATGCTGGACGCTCCGGGTTTGCTTCATCTTCGGACCTTCAGGTCTTGCGACCTTCGGTCCTTTGACTTCCGCACTTCCGAAGAGCCCCTCGGCTTCTTCACCCCTTGGCGGCTGTCCGGCCTCTTGTCCGGATACCTACCGACTGACACACGACCACAGGCACGTGCGAAATTGGGCAAATCCGCACATAAGCGTTTTGACTCTGCTTCGCAAGAATTTTTTTAGGCTGAGAACAGAATTGCCTAACACCTGCTTGCGCAGTGTTGCGCGAGCGACGCGGAAGATGAACAGGCGTTAAGTTTTTCCGTGCAGCGCGCGCGTCTGTCGCGCGCGAGCGTCAGCGGCGCTTCGTGAACGGCTCGACGCGCTGAGCTCCGCGGATGAACGCGGTCATCACCAGCACGCCGAGTGTGAACAGCACGGCCTGAAGGATGTGCGCGCCCTGGTCGCCGAGCCCGAACAGGATCGCGAGCGCCCAGCCACCGGCAAACGCCGCGCCGAACACCTCCGCGCCGATCAGGATGGCGGCGCTGATGACGGTGATGACGCTCGGCCAGGCGATCTGGCGGGAAGAGGAGGCAGGCGCGTTCATGAGTTCAGGGATCCCGTGTCTTCGAGGGCCGCAATCTCCCTGAAAAGGCGGCCGGGAGCAAGGGCAAACGGCCCAAAAAAGCCCCATCGCGTGCTATAGCTGGCTGCAACAAATCGGCTCAAAAATCGGGACTTGTGATGTCAGAACTGCGCCAAACTACGGACGCCGAGACCAACCCGCTGCTGAGGGCCTGGGTGACGCCGTTCGCGACCCCGCCTTTCGACGAGATCAAGCCGGAGCACTTCCTCCCGGCCTACGAGCAGGCCTTCGCCGATCACTCCGCCGAGATCGCGGCGATCACCAACGATCCGGCCGCACCCGACTTCGCCAACACCATCACGGCACTGGAGCGCTCGGGCAAGCTCTTGAGCAAAGTCGCGGCGGTCTTCTACGACCTCGTCTCGGCGCATTCCAACCCGGCCATCCTGGAGATCGACAAGGAGGTCTCCTTGCGGATGGCACGGCACTGGAATCCGATCATGATGAACGCCGTGCTGTTTGGCCGCATCGCCCAGCTGCACGAGAACCGCGCCAATCTCGGTCTCACGCCCGAGCAGCTGCGCCTGTTGGAGCGCACCTACACGCGCTTCCACCGCTCCGGCGCCGGCCTCTCCGACGAGGCCAAGACGCGGATGGCGGAGATCAACGAGAGGCTCGCCCAGCTCGGCACCAGCTTCAGCCATCACCTGCTCGGCGACGAGCAGGACTGGGTCCTGGAGCTCGGGGAGGCCGACCGCCAGGGCCTGCCGGAGAGCTTCGTCGCCGGCGCCAAGGCTGCGGCAGAAGAGCGCGGCATGGAAGGCAAGGCCATCGTCACGCTGTCGCGCTCCTCGGTCGAACAGTTCCTGAAGAGCTCGGCGCGGCGCGACCTGCGCGAGAAGGTCTACAAGGCCTTCACCGCGCGGGGCGACAACGGCAACGCCAACGACAACAACGCGACCATCGTCGAGATCCTGAAGCTGCGCGAAGAGAGTGCCAAGCTCCTGGGCTACCCGACCTTCGCCGCCTATAGGCTCGAAGACTCCATGGCCAAGACGCCGGAAGCGGTGCGGGGCCTTTTGGAGCGGGTCTGGAAGCCGGCGAGGGCGCGCGCGCTCGCCGACCGCGACGACATGCAGGCGCTGATCGCGGAAGAGGGCGGCAATTTCAAGCTCGCCCCCTGGGATTGGCGCTTCTACGCCGAGAAGCTGCGCCTTCAGCGCGCCAACTTCGACGACGCCGCGATCAAGCCGTATCTTTCGCTCGACCACATGATCGCCGCCGCCTTTGACTGCGCCACGCGCCTGTTCGGCATCACCTTCGAGGAACGTAGGGACGTTCCGGTCTGGCATCCGGACGTCCGGGTCTGGGAGGTGAAGGGCAGGGACGGCAAGCACAAGGCGCTGTTCTATGGCGACTACTTCGCCCGGCCCTCGAAGCGCTCCGGCGCCTGGATGACCTCGCTGCGCGACCAGCAGAAGCTCGACGGCGACGTCGCGCCGCTGGTTCTCAACATCTGCAATTTTGCCAAGGGGGCCGGGGCCGAACCTTCGCTGCTGTCGCCCGACGACGCCCGCACCCTGTTCCACGAGTTCGGCCACGGCCTGCACGGCATGCTCTCCAACGTCACCTATCCCTCGCTGTCGGGCACCTCCGTGTTCACCGACTTCGTCGAGCTGCCATCCCAGCTCTACGAACATTGGCAGGAGCGCCCCGAGGTGCTGCAAAAGTTCGCCCGCCACTACCAGACCGGCGAGCCGTTGCCGGACGACCTCCTGCAACGCTTCCTCGCCGCGCGAAAATTCAACCAGGGTTTTGCCACGGTCGAGTTCGTCTCCTCGGCGCTGGTCGATCTCGAATTCCACACCCAGCCGGCTTCCGCCGCGCAGGATGTCCGCGCCTTCGAGAGACAAGAGCTGGAGAAGATCGGCATGCCCGAGGAAATCTCGCTACGTCATCGTCCCACGCAGTTCGGCCACATCTTCACCGGCGATCATTATGCCGCCGGCTACTACAGCTACATGTGGTCGGAGGTGATGGACGCCGACGCCTTCGGCGCGTTCGAGGAGGCCGGCGACATCTTCGATCCCGCGGTCGCCAAGCGCCTGCACGACGACATCTACGCCTCGGGCGGATCGGTCGATCCGGAAGCCGCCTATGAGGCCTTCCGCGGCCGCCCGCCGGAGCCGGACGCGCTGCTGCGCCGCCGCGGCCTGCTCGACGCCCCGAAGGCGGCCTGATGGGCATGCGCCGCCTGTTCGGCTTGCTGCTCACCGCGGGCCTCACGCTCGTGGCGGGTGCGGCGAGCGCGCATCCGCATGTCTGGATCACCGCGACCAGCGAGCTGCTCTACGCGCCGGATGGCAGCGTCACCGGCGTGCGCCACGCCTGGACATTCGACGACATGTTCTCGGCCTATGCGGTGCAGGGGCTCGAGAGCAAGACCAAGGGCGCCTATACGCGCGAGGAGCTCGGGCCGCTGGCGCAGACCAATGTCGAGTCGCTCAAGGAATACGCCTACTTCACCTTTGCGCGAGCCGACGGCAAGAAGGAGCGATTCCAGGAGCCGGTCGACTATTTCCTCGACTACAAGGATACGGTGCTGACCCTCCACTTCACGCTGCCGCTGAAGAACCCGGTCAAGTCCAAGCAGCTGGTGCTCGAAGTGTTCGACCGCTCCTTCTTCATCGACTTCCAGATGGCCAAGGACAATCCGGTGAAGCTGGTGGGTGCGCCCGCGGGCTGCCAGATGAAGCTGGAGCGGCCGAACGACGGCACCGCGAGTGCGCAGAAGCTTAACGAGCAGACCTTCCTGAATGGCGAGAATTCGAATTTCGGCATGATGTTCGCCAACAAGATCACGGTGGATTGCCCTTGAAACCGCAACTCTCCCGGTTCGCGCGCGGGCTTCTCACCTGCGCCGCCGCTCTACTGGTCGTGTCCGTGGCCGACGCCGCGCTCCACGATCTTCTCGCGCAAAACCCGTTCGGCGCGCCGCGCACCTCGCCGGCGGCGGACCCTGAGGCAAGCGGCTTGATCGGCTGGCTGCTGGCAAAGCAATCGGAATTCTATCGCCAGATGTCGGCGACCATCCGCGCCGCGAAGTCCGACGGCTCGGCGGTGTGGACGTTGCTGTTCATCTCGTTTGCCTATGGCATCTTCCACGCCGCCGGCCCCGGCCATGGCAAGGCGGTGATCGCCTCGTATCTCGTCGCCAACCGCGAAACCGCGCGGCGCGGCATTGTGCTGTCGTTTGCCTCCGCGCTGATGCAGTCGCTGGTGGCGATCCTGATCGTCGGCATCTCGGCCTGGCTGCTGAATGCGACGGCCAAGACCATGTGCAAGGCGGAAGGCGCGATCGAGATCGCGAGCTATGGACTGATTGCGCTGTTCGGCCTGAGGCTGGTCTGGGTCAAGGGCGGTGCGTTCATCCGCGCGCTCCAGGCCACGCACCCGGTGCCGGCGATCGCCGGCGTGCCGCACGACCACCATGATCACGATCATCACCATCATCATGATGCCCACGACCATCATGGCCACGATCATCATCACCACGATCACAGTCACGCCCATGCACATCACCACCACGGGCACGACCACGTCCATGACGAGCATTGCGGCCATTCCCATGGCCCCACCCCCAGCGAGCTCGCCGGCCCCGGCGGCTGGCGGCGCGGGTTCGCCGCGATCCTGACCGTCGGCATCCGCCCCTGCTCGGGCGCGATCCTGGTGCTGGTGTTCGCGCTGGCGCAGGGCCTGTTCTGGGCCGGCATCGCCGCGACTTTCCTGATGGGATTGGGCACCGCGATCACGGTCGCGGCCATTGCGATCATCGCCGTCTCCGCCAAGGACATCGCCGCCCGCCTCAGCGCCGGGCGCGACGGCGGCGGCGCCCTGTTCATGCGCGGCATCGAATTCGGCGCCGCGGGCCTGGTATTGCTGTTCGGCGTCGGGCTGCTGTTCGGCTACATTGCCGCCGAACGGACGACGTGTTTTTGAAGGTGAACTCTCGTGCCCCGGACGCAGCGCAGCGTCTCTTCGACGGTGCGCTGCTGAGCCGGGGCCCATCTCTCCCTATGGTAGTGTGTCGCCTTCTGGGTCCCGGCTCTGCGGAGCAGCGCAAGGGCGCTGCTCCGCGTCCGGGACACGGCAGCGAGGATGAGAGTCACACCGGCAGAAACCGCTTCAAGGCCGGCATGAAGAAGATCCCGAGATTGATCGCAAAGCCGATGCTCCAGAGGATCGAGCGCAGCGTCGGCCGGTTGCCGAGATAGGTCAGCACATAGGCGACCCGCACGATCAGGAACAGCGCCGCGAGCTCGTCAATCAGCCGCTGCGGCGAGTCCCTGTATTCGGCGAGCAGCACCGCGAAGGCGAAGAAGGGGAAGGTCTCGATGCCGTTCTGGTGCGCACCGAGCGCACGCTGCGCGATGGCATCCTCATAGAAGGCGGGGTCGCGCGGCCGGGAATTGTCGAACGTGCGAAACCTGATCCATTTGATCGAGGCGATCGTCGAGAGATAAAGCAGCAGCGCTCCCAGGACGCACCATTCCGCGAGTGTCATCTTCCCTCCCGTGGGTAGCGACCCTAGCGAAACCGGCCTCATCTTGACAAGTTCGGACCAACGCGCGAGGCACAGAACCATGACCAGCGTCGTCCCCGTCGAAAGCGCGAAACCGGCCGCCCAAACCGCTCTGCCGCGCGTCGGCGTGCTCCTGATCAATCTCGGCACGCCCGACACGGCCGATGCGCCCGCCGTGCGGGTCTATCTGAAGGAGTTCCTCTCGGATGCCCGCGTCATCGAGGACCAGGGCCTGGTCTGGAAGCTGGTGCTGAACGGGATCATCCTGCGCAGCCGTCCCCGCACCAAGGCGCTGGACTACCGCAAGATCTGGAACAATGAGCGCAACGAGTCACCGCTGAAGACCATCACGCGCTCGCAAGCTGACAAGCTCGCGGTCGCGCTGTCGGATCGCGGTCATGTGGTCGTGGACTGGGCGATGCGCTACGGCAATCCTTCGATCAAGGCGGGCATCGACGCGCTGATCGCGCAGGGCTGCGAGCGCATCCTCGCCGTGCCGCTCTATCCGCAATATTCCGCCTCGACCTCGGCGACCGTCTGCGACGAGGTCTTCCGCGTGCTCGCCTGTTTGCGCAACCAGCCGACGCTGCGGGTCACGCCGCCTTATTACGAGGACGCGGCCTATATCGAGGCGCTCGCGACCTCGATCGAGACGCATCTGGCGAGCCTGCCGTTCAAGCCGGAGCTGATCGTCGCCTCCTTCCACGGCATGCCCAAATCCTATGTCGACAAGGGCGATCCCTATCAGCAGCACTGCATCGCCACGACGGAGGCACTGCGCCGCCGGCTCGGCATGGACGAGACAAAGCTGCTGCTGACCTTCCAGTCTCGTTTCGGCAATGACGAGTGGCTTCAGCCGTATACGGACAAGACCATGGAGCGCCTGGCGAAAGACGGCGTACGCCGCATCGCGGTGGTGACGCCGGGCTTTTCCGCCGACTGCCTGGAGACGCTGGAGGAAATCGCGCAGGAGAACGCCGAGATCTTCAAACACAATGGCGGCGAGCAGTTTTCCGCGATCCCCTGTCTCAACGACAGCGAGCCTGGCATGGACGTGATCCGCGCTCTCGTGCTGCGCGAGCTTCAGGGCTGGATTTGATGGTGTGCCCCATGAATCGCCGCGAGCTCCTGGCGCTTCTTGGGATGATCGCGGCGCTGCCGGCCTCAGTGCGGGCGCAGCAGCCGAATGCGACGCGCCGGCTCGGCGTGCTCTCCGTCACGGCCGCTGAGGATGCGATCGGGCAGGCGCGCAGCACCATCCTGGTCGAGGCGCTCGCCGGCCATGGCTGGAAAGAGCGCGATAATCTGCGGATCGACTGGCGCAGCGGCGGCGGTGACCGGGCGCGGATCGCGCGCCTTGCGGACGAGCTGGTCGCACTCAAGCCCGACATCCTGCTCGCGGTCGGCACGCCCTCGGTGGAGGAGCTGCGCCAGCGCACCGCGACGATCCCGATCGTGTTCGCCGTCGTCACCGATCCCGTCAGCCAGGGTTTTGTCAAAAACCTCGCGCATCCCGGCGGCAACGTCACCGGCTTCACAGATTACGACGGCCCGCTCGCCGGCAAATGGCTGGAGATGCTGACGCAGGTCACGCCGCCCGTCCGCCGCGTCTTCGTCGTCTACAACCCCGCCACCGCGCCGTTCGCGCCCCTGATGCTGCGCACCATCGAAGAGGCGGCGCGGACACTTCACGTGATCATCGAGCCCGCGCCGGTGAACGACGCGGCCTCCATCGCCGCACTGGCCTCGCGGAAGGACGGCGGCCTCTTGGTCCTGCCGGACTTCTTCACCATGGCCAACCGCGTAGATCTGCTTGCGGCGATCGCGGAGGCGGGCGTGCCCGCGGTGTTCTGGAGCCGCACCTTCGTCGAGGAGGGCGGGCTGATGTCTTACAGCACCGACAGCACCGAGCAGCTGCGCCGCGCCGCCTCCTACATCGATCGTATCCTCAAGGGAGCGCAGGCGGCCGATCTGCCGGTCCAGAATCCCACCAAGTTCGAGCTGACGATCAATCTGAAGACGGCCAAAGCGCTTGGCGTCACGCTTCCCGCAGGCCTGCTCGCAATCGCGGACGACGTCATCGAATGATGCGTCCGCGGCGGATAGCATGGCGGGATTCGTTAATATTTGTCGGTAGGTCTGCGCCGCTCGCTTTCAAGAGCCTTCCGCAAATACATATCGTGAGCATTCCCTCTCCGCGCGTCTTGTGCAGAATCACGCCGGTACCGACGTTATGCGCGACCGCTGAACCGGTGGGGTCGCGATCCCGACCAATGACAGCGCGGGAAAGGGCTTTTTCCTGCCTTGGAGGACATATGAGCGGTTTCGACATTTTCGCGATTGTTCTGGTTTTGCTCGTCATCGTCACGCTGGTGGCCGGCGTGAAGACGGTGCCGCAGGGCTATGACTGGACGATCGAGCGGTTCGGCAAATACACCCAGACCTTGAGCCCCGGGCTCAATCTGATCGTGCCCTATTTCGACCGCGTCGGGCGCAAGATCAACATGATGGAGCAGGTGATCGACATTCCCGAGCAGGAGGTGATCACCAAGGACAACGCCACGGTGACGGTGGACGGCGTCGCCTTCTACCAGGTGTTCGATGCCGCCAAGGCGAGCTACGAAGTCGCCAACCTCAACCAAGCGATCACGGTGCTGACCATGACCAACATCCGCTCGGTGATGGGCTCGATGGACCTCGACCAGGTGCTGTCGCATCGCGACGAGATCAACGAGCGCCTGCTCCGCGTCGTCGATGCCGCTGTCTCGCCCTGGGGCGTCAAGGTCAACCGCATCGAGATCAAGGACATCGTGCCGCCGGCCGATCTCGTCGAAGCCATGGGCCGGCAGATGAAGGCCGAGCGCGTCAAGCGCGCCGACATTCTCGCCGCCGAAGGCCAGCGCCAATCGGAAATCCTGCGCGCCGAGGGTGCCAAGCAGGGCCAGATCCTGCAGGCCGAAGGCAGGCGCGAGGCCGCCTTCCGCGATGCCGAGGCGCGCGAGCGTCTGGCCGAAGCCGAGGCCAAGGCGACGCAGGCGGTGTCGGAAGCCATCTCCAAGGGCGACGTCGCCGCGTTGAACTATTTCATCGCCGACAAATATATCAAGGCGTTCGGCCAGTTCGCGGAGGCGCCGAACCAGAAGATCATCATGCTGCCGATGGAAGCCACCAGCATGCTGGGCTCGCTCGCCGGCATCGGCGAGATCGCCAAGGCAACGTTCGGCGAAAGCGCGGCGTCTGCGGCCGCCGCCGCTCGCCGTCCCGGCTCAGTGCCGCCGACCGGCAGCACGCCGCCGGCGGTGCCGCCGCGGCAGGGGTAAAGCGCATGCCCCGGAAAAGTGGACACCGGTTTTCCGACAAGGGCATGCGCCAAATCAATATAAAGAGGTCGTGTCATGACCGACATGTTCGTATCGCTCGGCAGCTGGAACTGGCTGATCTTCGGCTTCATCCTGATGGGACTGGAGGTGCTGGCGCCCGGCGTGTTTCTGTTTTGGCTCGGGCTCGCCGCGCTGCTGGTCGGGCTGATCTCGTTCACGGTTGCCGTATCCTGGCAGATCCAGCTCGTGATGTTCGCGGTCTTCGCCGCCGCTGCCGTGCCGGTGTGGCGCCGACTCGCGCGGCCGAAGCGTGACGCAAGCACGAGCCCGTTCCTGAACAAGCGCACCGAGGCGCTGCTCGGGCGCGAGTTCACGCTGGAGAAGCCGATCATTGACGGCTCAGGCACCGTGCGTATCGGTGACACGGTGTGGCGCGTGGCTGGCCCCGATACGCCGGCAGGCACACGGGTGAAGGTGGTGCAGGTGGATGGCGCGAATTTGACCGTCGCTGCGGCGTGACTCTTCGCCTCTCCCCGCTTGCGGGGAGAGGCCGGATTGCATCGCAGATGCAATCCGGGTGAGGGGGAGCCTCCGCGAGTCTCACTGTTTCCGTCCGCGCGGAGGCTCCCCCTCTCCCCGCAAGCGGGGAGTGGGAGAAGAGCCCTTCCACCTCTCCGCAAACTTGTGCAGCGGCATGAAAGTTTCGCACAATTCTCGCCCCAGCGGCGTCAGCCCATAGCCTCCGGCCTCGCCCAGCTCCACGAATCCCGCCTCGCGCAGCTCACTCAGCCGCGCCTGCAGCACCGTCGGCGAAGCTTCGTCGCAGGCGGTGCGCAAGCCGCGGGAGGTGAGGGGGCCGCCGCGTAATTCCCATAGGATCCGCAGGCTCCAGCGCCGCCCCAGGAGGTCGAGCAGCGCCATGATCGGTCGTCCCGTGCGCGAACCGCGCACGCTGCGTAGTCTGGAACTGGCCGGTTTCGCCATCGTCGCCTCTTGCGTCATGCTACAGATAATGTAGCGTATTGCTACGATAATTGTAGCAAGGGAGACGGCCCATGTCCCAGCCGATGCCGCGTCTCGCGCCGCTTGATCCGCCTTATCCCCCGGAGATCCAGCCGCAATTCGACCGCATCATGCGTGGCGCCCCGCCGCTGCTGCTGTTCCGCGTGATGGCAGGCCACCGCCGTGCCTGGGACAAGTTTCGCGCCGGCGGCCTGCTCGATCCCGGCCCGCTCTCGCTGCGCCACCGCGAGATCGTCATCGACCGCACCTGCGCGCTGAACCAATGCGAGTACGAATGGGGCGTGCATGTCGCGATCTTTGCCGGGCCTGCCCGGCTCACCGAGGAGGAGGTTCGCGCAACCGTGCTTGGCGATGCGACATCGCCGTGCTGGTCGCTGGGCGAGCAGGCGCTGATCGCGGCCGTCGACGCGCTGCATCACCGTGCGACGTTGGATGACGCCGAGTTTGCCGCGCTATCCGCGCATTATGATGAGGCGCAGATCCTGGAGATCATGCTGTTGTGCGGCTTCTACCGCACGGTGTCGTATCTGGCGAACGGCTTGAGGCTGCCGTTGGAGGAGAACGCGGCGCGGTTTCCGGCGCTCTAACCGCCGTCATTGCGAGGAGCTCGCGACAAAATTGCGTAGCAATTTTGCGCTGATGCGACGAAGCAATCCAGAATCTTTCCGCGGAGGGATCCTGGATTGCTTCGCTGCGCTCGCAATGACGAGTGGAGAGAGTGTGCGCCCTACGCCACGCCCGCCCGCAACAGATCGTGCAGATGCACGATGCCGACCACCTTGTCGGCCTCGGTCACGACCAGCGTGGTGATCTTGCGCGTGTTCAGCACCTCGATCATCTCGGTCGCGAGCATCGAGGGCGGCACCGTCTTCGGCTCCCTCGTCATGACCTCGTCGACCGTCGCGGTCAGCAGGTCGGGGCGCATGTGGCGGCGCAGGTCGCCGTCGGTGATGATGCCTGCGATGGCGCCGGCGTCGTCGATGATGCAGACGCAGCCCAGTCCCTTGGCCGACATCTCGACCACGGCATCCGACATCTTGGTGCCGAGCGGCTTGACCGGAATTTCCGCGCCCGTGCGCATGTAGTCGCGGACGAATTTCAGCATCGCCCCCAGCTTGCCGCCGGGGTGGAAATGCGCGAACTCCAGCGCGGTGAAGCCGCGGCCTTCGAGCAGGGCGATCGCGATGGCATCGCCGATCGCGGCCTGCATCAGCGTCGAAGTAGTCGGCGCCAGATTGTGCGGGCAGGCCTCGCGCGCCTTCGGCAGCTCGATCACGATGTCGGCGGCTTGTCCCAGCGAGGACGCCGCACTCGACGTCACAGCGATCATGGGGATCGCAAAACGCGCCGAATAATTCACGAGGTTCTTCATCTCCGGCTGCTCGCCGGACCAGGACAGCGCCATGATGACGTCGTCGGGCGTGATCATGCCGAGATCGCCATGGCCGGCTTCGGCCGTGTGCACGAAGAAGGCGGGCGTGCCGGTCGAGGCCAGCGTCGCCGCGATCTTGCGGCCCATATGGCCTGACTTGCCAAGCCCGGTGACGATGACGCGGCCCTTGGCGTTGCGGATCAGGTCGACCGCTCTCGCAAATGTCGCACCCAGTGGGCCGCGCAGGGCGGCGGCAAGCGCGTTGATGCCGCCGCTCTCGGTCTCGAGCGTGCGGAGCGCGGATTCGACGCTATCAGGGATGGAGCCGGATGATGCGGTCATCAGCGGTTTCGAACTCGGCATGTTCAGGTCCAGGGAGGAGGGGCGTTCGCCCGTTGGCGCCTGCTTAGCACGCCGCGGCCGTGGAGGCGACGCGGCCCCCGAACCCTCAACGGGTCATTAACCATAATTGTTTTAACTCCATTAACGATGGTTCCCGCCAACCGATGGGAGGCCGTCGTGAAAGTGTTTGATTTCGTTGGAGTTCTTCCATCGTGGGGTCGTCTCCAGGCATCGGCCGGAGCAAACGCGCGCATTTCCTGCGCGCCGCTTTGCCGTGCCTCGTGCTGACGGCCCTCGAGAGCGCGCCGGCGGGCGCCCAGAGCCTCACGCCTGACCTGTTCAATCCCAACCGCGGCGGCTTCGCCTCGCCCGAGACGCTGCCGAC
>NZ_PSRT01000044.1 GCF_004212635.1 Bradyrhizobium genosp. SA-3
CAGATGGAAAACCCGGCGGATCGCCGTACGGTGGCAGAGTGGGGCGAGGCGATGGCGCTAGGGGAGCGAACCTTGATGCGCCTCGTCGTCGCCGAGACCGGCATGACGTTCAGTCGTTGGCGCCAACAACTGCACATCATCATCGCGCTTCAGCGGCTGTCGGCGGGAGATTCAGTGCAAGCTGTATCCGAGGTTCTCGGCTACGACTCCGTCAGCGCTTTCATAACGATGTTCAAGAAAGCGCTTGGCAAATCGCCGGCGCGGTATTTTTCCGACCGTGCTAAGCGAGGCGAACAGACGCCCGCGGCTCATCTCAGTTAGAGAAGCTGGCCTTTTGAAAGTGGGACCGGCTGTCGTGGATGGCTCGAAGTCCTCCCGCGACAATATTTCCGCTCATGAACAGGACCGGAAATCGGTGATCGCCCGGTTCGTTCTCATGACCGCGATCCCGTCCACGGACGTCCGTTGTGACTGACGTCTTTTGCTCTTGCATTGAGAGCGTCGACTTTGCGTGTCCCCTCGTGGTTTGAGCGGAACGGCGCCGCCGCGAAAGCGCTACCTTATGCGTCCTTCTTCAATTCTATCAGAGTTGCTCGTTTTTGATGATCTCGATGCCGAATCCCGCAAGCCCCTTGAAGTGATGGGTGGATGATGTCAGATGGCGGATCGAGGCTATGCCAAGATCTCGCAATATTTGCGCCCCAACGCCGATCTCGCGCCACTGCCGGTCACGGTGCTCGTCCGAAGAGGACGATGGGAGCAGGGGGGCCGGTGGAACACCAGCCGCACCGTCTCTTAGATAGACGAGCACACCACTTCCGTTCTCTTTGAAGCGTTGCAGCACAACATTCATCTTTGCTTGTGCCTCTCCCGAGAACATGTCCCGGATGATGTTCGGCTTGTAAAATCGGGTCAGTACGTTCTTGCCGTCGCCGATCCCGCCATACACGTATGCCACGTGATGGATCGGATCAAACGGCGTACGATACGAATATCCCTGCAGCGGACCAATCGGGCTGTCGGCGGTCACACTTGAGACCCTTTCAACCAACTTCTCACGCGCCTGCCGGAAGCCAATGATGTCGGCAATAGTTACGTATTTGAGAGCGTGCCTGGCGGCGAAATCTCGAACTTGCGAGCCCTTCATCACGGACCCGTCGTCGTTCATCAGTTCACTGATTACTCCAACTGGAGCCAGTTTGGTCAACCGGCACAGGTCGACCGCAGCTTCAGTATGACCCGACCGCATCAGGACGCCACCCTCCTTCGATATAAGAGGGAAGATATGGCCAGGACGTGCAAAGTCGCTTGCGCTGACATTGCAGTTGGCCAGCGCCCGGCAGCAGGAGGCGCGTTCTTCAGCTGAGATTCCGGTCCCGCCATCAGGCTTGTAATCGATCGAGACAGTGAAAGCGGTGGTGTGGTTGGACTCGTTGTGGACGACCATTGGATCTAGTCTCAAACGACGCGCCTGCTCTAACGTGATGGGTGCGCAGACGATTCCAGAGGTATGGCGGATAATAAACGCCATCCTTTCAGTTGAGCAAAGAGACGCCGCGACAACGAGATCTCCTTCACCTTCTCGATCATCATCGTCCGCGACGACGACAATCTCTCCTTCGGAGAATGCTTTCAGGGCGGCAGAAATCGAGGCCATCATGTGTCCCTCGGTCCGTTTGGTGCGCTCAATGACGAAGTTTGTGTTCGACGCCCCAGCTTTAGCCCGCTATTGCTTTCGCTGATCCAGCCGTTTCACGTAACAGGAACTTCTGAATCTTTCCGGTGGAGGTTTTCGGAAGCGGGCCAAAAATTACTGATTTCGGTGCCTTGAACCCTGAAAGCTGATTTTTGCAAAAAACAATGAGTTCGGGTTCTGTTACAGCGGAATTGTCCTTGAGCTCGACAAAAGCACACGGGACTTCGCCCCATTTCGCGTCCGGCTTGGCCACCACGGCAGCAAACAACACGGCCGGATGCTTGTAGAGCGCGTCTTCCACCTCCACCGATGATATGTTCTCGCCCCCTGAGATGATGATGTCCTTCGATCGGTCTTTGACGATGACGTAGCCATGTTCATCCAGAACGCCGAGATCGCCGGTGTGGAACCAACCGCTCTCGAAGGCCTGCCGGGTGGCTTTCTCGTTTTTCAAATAACCTTTCATCACCATGTTGCCGCGGAACATGACTTCGCCGATCGTCTCGCCGTCACGCGGTACTTCCTGCATCGTCTCGGGATTCATGACCGTGACGGCGTCCTGCAGATGGTAAGGCACGCCCTGCCGGCTCTTCATCTTCGCGCGCTCGGCGGCGGGCAACTCGTCCCAACCAGGTTGCTCGGCGCAGACGGAGGCGGGCCCGTAGACCTCGGTTAGGCCGTAGACGTGCGTGAGCTTTATGCCGATGCTCTCAGCGCCTTCGAGCACT
Source organism: Bradyrhizobium genosp. SA-3 (assembly GCF_004212635.1). Classification (GTDB taxonomy): domain Bacteria; phylum Pseudomonadota; class Alphaproteobacteria; order Rhizobiales; family Xanthobacteraceae; genus Bradyrhizobium. The sequence continues at coordinate 2,425 of NZ_PSRT01000044.1, forward strand.
GCAACCGGAGGCGCAGCGCCGGCGATCAGGCCCACGACGCCGCGGGCCGCATTGCGCTCCAACGCGTCGGGCGCGTTGATCAGCATATTGTAGACAATCGGCGCGCCGCACATGTGGGTAACACCGTGCTGCTTGATCAGCTCGAAAATCCTGGTCGGCTCGACCTTGCGCAGGCAGACATTAATGCCGGCAGCTGCTGCCAGGGTCCAGGGGAAGCACCAGCCGTTGCAGTGAAACATCGGCAGCGTCCAGAGGTAGACCGGATGCTGGCCGAGATTGCCGGCGAGGATGGTGCTAACGGCGCTCAGATAGGCTCCGCGATAGTGCGTTACGACCCCCTTTGGATCACCCGTAGTTCCAGAGGTATAACTGAGGGCAATTGCATCCCACTCATCATTCGGATGATGCCACGCGAAGGCGGGGTCGCCGGATACGAGTGCAGTTTCGTAGTCGATGTCCCCGATTGCAGCGCTCGAGAAGTGATTGTCCCTGACATCGACGATCAGTGGCTTCGGTCCGGATAGGAGGGCGATCGCCTCCCTAATCAGGTCTGCAAATTCTGGGTCGACCAGCAGGACTTTGGCGCCGCCATGATCAAGCTGAAACGCGATGCTGGCGGCGTCAAGCCGAATATTTATGGCGTGAATGATCGCTCCGATCATCGGTATTGAAAAGTGCGATTCCACCATGGCCGGCACGTTTGGCAGCATCACGGCGACAGTATCGCCGCGACGGATGCCGTACTGATCCAGAAAGGAGGCAAACCGCCTGCAACGCTCGAAAGTCTCCTTCCACGTGAAGCACCGTTCCTCGTAGATGACACTAGTGAGATTCGGATAGACGTGGGCGCTGCGCTGTAGGAAGCTCACCGGGGTCAACGGTACATAATTCGCTTTCACTTTATCCAAGTTCTTGTCGAATGGACTGATCGTCATCTGTTCTGGAGCCATTGGGTTACATCGTGAATCAGAATGAGTGTCGATGGCCACCGTGATTGGAGTCGCTCTCAACGGTCGCTTCTGACATCGCATATTTTTTGGCGGCTAAAGGCCGGCCGTGCCGTGATCAAAGATCCGCGAAGTCTCCAAGTTCATTCCGCCGTCGGGCCGAGCCTGAGGCGAAGCATCATATTGGGATTTGGTGGGTCTCTCGATGCGCCTAGAAGCAGGGTTGCCCGACTTGATCTGAACGGGACGGTTTGTGTCGATAGGAAGCACAGTCTTATGGGAAATCCGCTTCAGCGCCAGGCTTGAGCGAATGCTGGAAACACCTGCGATCCGTGAGAGCTTGTTCACGATGAGGTCTTCAAGAGCCTCGATGTCTGATACCATGACGCGAAGGAGATAATCGCTATCTCCCGTCATGAGATAGCATTCCATCACCTCACCCAGGCGATCTATTGAGCGCGTGAAACTGTCGAGGGACAATTGAATCTGCTTTTCAAGTTTGATCTGTATGAAGGCAGTGACGCCGATGCCGAGAACTGCTGGATCCAGCACAGCGATTCTTCGGTCAATGACTCCCAGCTTTTCGAGGGTGCGAACTCGGGCGAGGCAGGGGGATGGTGAGAGATTGACGCGAGAAGCGAGCTCAACGTTCGTCAAGTTCGCGTTCTGCTGCAGTTCATTCAAGATCTTGATATCGATCCGATCTAAAGCTGTCGTCGTCATGTCGGTTTCTCCCGTGGGCAAGCGTTCGTTATGGCATCGAGGCCCGGCCCCCCGCGTTATCTCGCGTGATGACATCTCGATGAAACGAATGCTAACCGCTGCCTGGGCTTGTAGAATTTCGATAAAATGACGACTTATATCGAAAAACGGACAATCTATGCGGCGCTGCCAAATCTATTCTGCATTGCCGAAAAGGCTCGTTTGGCTGTTGCCACGGCTGTGTGCACAATGATTGCAGAATGAGCAACGGCCTCTGGCAGCAATTGCGCAGCCTCTGCTAACCTCTCGTGGCGAACGCATTTAGTGGAGCTGGATCCCTAGCAAGAGCAGAGATCTTAGGAGCTTCGCTTCACCATTCCCCAACTAGCTTGAAATCCGGTAGGGCAGTATGTCCCTGCAGTCTCGATCGATGTTCAATCTGCTCTTGAGCGGAGGGATCGCGCGCTGGGGACAGCTGGTGCGCTCGCAGATTCGACAGGAGATTCCGATCGGCTCGTAGGTGCCCTTGTTGGTGAGGTCGAGCCCGTCCGCATAGACGAAATCCTTGGCGTAGGAGACTTCGCATCCGAGCGCGATGGCGTAGCGCGGGCGCGGCGAGCCGAAGCCGCCGCGGCCTTTCGAAAGTTCGGTCGCAATGCAGAGAAACCTGACACCGTCCGGCGTCTCGGCGAGTTGCCGAATGATCTGGCTGGGTGCCTCGAACGCCTGATGAGCGTTCCAGAGCGGGCACGCCGCCCCGTAACGTGCGAATTGCAGCTTTGCCGCGCTATGTCGCTTGGTGATGTTTCCGGCGCGGTCCAGCCGCGCGAAGAACACGGGCACGCCCTTGGAGCCCGGTCGTTGCAAGGTGGACAAACGATGGGCCACCTGCTCCAGGCTCGCGCCGAACCTCGTGGCAATCAGCTCCAAATCGTGGCGCAAGTCTCGCGCGGATTGCAGGAATCTTTGATAGGGCAGAATGAGAGCGCCGGCGAAATAGTTGCGCAATCCCGCCGCGCAGACGTTCCGCGCATCGGCGGATCGAAAAGCCGCTTGGTCGGCAATCTGGCCAATGCGCTCCTCCTCCTCGAGGGCGGCGATTTGCAGTGCGATCTGGAAGTTTCGGGTTGGCGTGGGAAGGTAGGGGCTCAGCCACAAGGTGCGGGATGCACGATCGAATTGCCGTAACGAATTTTCGTGCGGTCCGCTCTGGCGGATCTGCACGCCATGTCGGGCCTCCAGGTGGTTGACCAGCGCCGTGGTCGTATTGTTGTCGGGAATGCCGAGGCGCTCGGCGAGCGCCTCGGCGGCGGTATCGAGCTCGTGGACGTAGTTGTCGACCAGATGAAAGAAGTCGCGGACTTCTTCGTAAGCGGTCGGCTCGCCGGCCCAGTTGACTATCTGGCCGTCCAGACTGGCGAGCTGCTCGCTGTTGCGCCGGTACGCCTGGTGCGCGTTGAGGAGCGCTTGCGCGAAACCCGGCGCGTTCTGAACGACGAGTTTCAGCTCCTGCATGTTCGGCGCGTAGGGCGCAAAGATCGGATCGGCCAGCGCTTCCGTCAGCATCGACATGACCCTGTCGTTGTCATTGACCGACAGCGAACTGAGGTCGATCTGAAAGCGCTCGGCGAGAAGCACCAGGACAGAGGCCGAAACCGGCCTCTGGTTGTTCTCGATCTGGTTCAAATAGCTAAGTGAAATTCCGAGCCGTTCGGCGAACGCCTTTTGAGTGAGCTTCTTGCTCTCCCTCACTTCGCGGAACCGTCGCCCAATAAATAGCTTTCCAGTCATTTGCAACTTCGCAATTTGCAATTTGCAAGAATGTAACATGCGCAGTTGTGCATGTTCAAGCCTTCTCAAGGTCGGTCTTGCGGTTGTATCGCGGGAGAAGGGCCCGCGTACCGTAACGGCGGGGCCATCGAGGAGAATTCCGTGATCTCGACCATTGAAGCCCTTGAAGACCGTCGCGCCGGCGCCAGGCTGGGCGGCGGGGAAAAGCGCATCGAGGCACAGCATGCCCGCGGCAAGCTGACCGCGCGCGAGCGCATCGAGCTTCTGCTCGACAAGGGATCGTTCGAGGAGTTCGACATGTTCGTCGAGCACCGCTCCACTGAGTTCGGCATGGAGAAGAACAAGATCCCCGGCGACGGCGTCGTCACCGGTTGGGGCACCGTCAACGGCCGCAAGACCTTCGTCTTCGCCAAGGATTTTACGGTGTTCGGCGGCTCGCTGTCCGAGACGCACGCGCTGAAGATCACCAAGCTCCAGGACATGGCGATGAAGGCGCGCGCGCCCATCATCGGCCTCTATGACGCGGGCGGCGCCCGCATCCAGGAGGGCGTCGCCGCGCTAGCCGGCTATTCTTACGTGTTCCGCCGCAACGTGCTCGCCTCGGGTGTGATCCCGCAGATCTCCGTCATCATGGGGCCCTGCGCCGGCGGCGACGTCTATTCGCCCGCCATGACCGACTTCATCTTCATGGTGAAGAACACCAGCTACATGTTCGTCACAGGCCCGGACGTGGTGAAGACCGTCACCAACGAGGTCGTCACCGCCGAGGAGCTCGGCGGCGCTTCGGTGCATGCGACGCGCTCCTCGATCGCGGACGGCGCCTTCGAGAACGACGTCAATGCGCTGTTGCAGATGCGCCGGCTCATCGACTTCCTGCCGTCCAACAACACCGACGGCGTGCCGGAATGGCCGAGCTTCGATTCGATCGAGCGCATCGACGATTCCCTCGACACGCTGATCCCCGACAATCCGAACAAGCCCTACGACATGAAGGAGCTGATCTTGAAGGTCGTGGACGAGGGCGATTTCTTCGAGATCTCGGAGGCCTTCGCCAAGAACATCGTCACGGGCTTCGGCCGCATCGCGGGCCGCACCGTCGGCTTCGTCGCCAACCAGCCGATGGTGCTGGCCGGCGTGCTCGACAGTGACGCCTCGCGGAAAGCCGCGCGCTTCGTCCGCTTCTGCGACGCCTTCAACATCCCGATCGTCACCTTCGTCGACGTACCGGGCTTCCTGCCGGGCACCGCGCAGGAATATGGCGGCCTGATCAAGCACGGCGCGAAACTGCTGTTCGCCTATTCGCAGTGCACCGTGCCGCTGGTCACCATCATCACCCGCAAGGCCTATGGCGGCGCCTTCGACGTCATGGCCTCCAAGGAGATCGGCGCCGACATGAACTACGCCTGGCCGACCGCCCAGATCGCGGTGATGGGCGCCAAGGGCGCGGTGGAGATCATCTTCCGCAGCGATTTAGGCGACCCCGGCAAGATCGCCGCGCGCACCAAGGAATACGAGGACCGCTTCCTGTCCCCCTTCATCGCCGCCGAGCGCGGCTACATCGACGATGTGATCATGCCGCATTCGACGCGGCGGAGGATCGCAAGGGCGCTCGCGATGCTGAAGGACAAGAAGGTGGAAGCGCCGGCCAAGAAGCACGACAATTTGCCGTTGTGAGATCGCAGTGTTCAAAAAGATTCTGATCGCCAATCGCGGCGAAATCGCCTGCCGGGTCATCAAGACTGCCCGCAAGATGGGAATTCAAACGGTTGCGGTCTATTCAGAGGCTGACCGCGATGCCCTCCATGTCGAGATGGCCGACGAGGCGGTGCTGATCGGCCCGCCGGCCGCGGCCGAGAGCTATCTTGTGATCGAGAAGATCGTCGAAGCCTGCCGCAAGACGGGTGCCGAGGCCGTGCATCCCGGCTACGGCTTCCTGTCCGAGCGCGAGGCGTTTCCGCGCGCGCTAGAGGCGGCCGGCGTCGTCTTCATCGGCCCGAACCCTGGCGCGATCGCGGCGATGGGCGACAAGATCGAATCCAAGAAGGCGGCCGCGAAAGCAAAAGTCTCGACCGTGCCGGGCTATCTCGGTGTCATCGAGGACGACAAGCACGCGGTCAGGATTGCCGACGAGATCGGCTACCCCGTGATGATCAAGGCCTCCGCCGGCGGCGGTGGCAAGGGCATGCGCATCGCCCATTCCAAGGTCGAGGTCGCCGAGGGCTTCAACCTCGCCAAGGCCGAGGCCAAGGCCTCGTTCGGCGACGATCGCGTCTTCGTCGAGAAGTTCATCGTCGATCCCCGCCACATCGAGATCCAGGTGCTGGGCGACAAGCACGGCAACGTGATTTATCTGGGCGAGCGCGAATGTTCGATCCAGCGCCGCAACCAGAAGGTCATCGAGGAGGCGCCGTCGCCGCTGCTGGACGAGGCTACGCGCCGCAAGATGGGCGAGCAGGCGGTCGCGCTGGCCAAGGCGGTGAACTATGATTCCGCGGGCACGGTCGAGTTCGTCGCAGGACAGGACAAGAGCTTCTACTTCCTGGAGATGAACACGCGCCTCCAGGTCGAGCATCCCGTCACCGAACTCGTGACCGGCATCGATCTCGTCGAGCAGATGATCCGTGTGGCGGGCGGTGAGACGCTCGCCATCGCGCAGAAGGACGTCACGCTCACCGGCTGGGCCGTGGAATCGCGCCTTTACGCCGAAGACCCGTTCCGCAACTTCCTGCCCTCGATCGGGCGCCTGGTGAAATACCGTCCGCCGGCGGAAGCCAGCCATGACGGCATCACCATCCGCAACGACACCGGCGTGCAGGAGGGCGGCGAAATCTCGATCCATTACGATCCGATGATCGCCAAGCTCGTCACGCATGCGCCCTCGCGCGCGGCCGCGATCGAGGCGCAGGCGACTGCGCTCGACTCGTTCTATGTCGACGGCATCAGGCACAACATCCCGTTCCTGTCGGCGCTGATGCATCATCCGCGCTGGCGCGAGGGAAGGTTGTCGACCGGCTTCATCGCGGAGGAGTTCCCCAAGGGCTTTGCGGTGCGCGTTCCCGAGGGCGAGGTCGCGCGGCGGATCGCCGCGGTCGGCGCCGCCATCGATCACGTGCTCGGCGAACGCAAGCGGCAGATCTCCGGCCAGATGGGGGGGCGCATCGTGCAGCGGGAGCGCCGCCGCGCCGTCTGGCTCGATCGCCAGGAAATCCAGCTCGAGGTCGGACGCGAGGGTGAGGCGATCGCGATCCGCTTCGTCGATGCCGAGGGCAAGGCCGGCCATGCGCATCTATTACAGTCTCCGTGGAAGCCGGGCGATCCGGTCTGGCAAGGCACGATCGACGGCCACTTCGTCGCAGTGCAGGCGCGGCCGATTGCCAACGGCATTCGGCTTGCGCATCAGGGTGTCGAGGTGCCGGTCTATGTCTGGACCGAAACGGAAGCGACGTCCGCACGCCTGATGCCGGTGACGACGGCCTCCGACACCGGCAATAAGCTGCTCTGTCCGATGCCCGGCCTCATCGTCTCGATCGCGGTGACCGAAGGGCAGGAGGTCAAGGGCGGCGAGACGCTGGCCGTGGTCGAAGCCATGAAGATGCAGAATGTGCTCCGCGCCGAGCGGGACGGCACCGTGAAGAAGATCCACGCCAGCGCCGGCGCGACGCTCGCGGTGGACGCGCTGATTCTGGAGTTTTCCTGAGTACTGCAAAGATCGCGGCCTGAGATGGGCAGCCCGTCTAAGGACTTCCGTTTACCTCCAGGCAGAAGTGATGTTGGGCAGCTCGGCGTCACTTGGGACAGAGTGGCGTTGATGAATACCGAACAATTCGCATTGGCATCGGCCTTTTCGCCTGCTTCACGCGAGGACTGGCGCAAGCTGGTTGATGGCGTGCTAAAGGGAGCACCCTTCGAAAAGCTGATTGGCAAGACGTACGACGGCTTGAGAATCGAGCCGATTTACCGCCGAGCGAAAGACATTACGCCGATCGAGGGGCGTGCACCCGCGGCGCCTTGGCAGATCATGCAGCGTATCGATCATCCAGACGCGGCAGCAGCAAACAGGCAAGCCCTCCAAGATCTCGAGAATGGAGCGACGGGCCTGGCGCTCGTCTTTGCCGGGGCCAACTGCAACCGCGGGTTCGGCTTGGACCCAACGGCGGGCGCCGTCGCCAAAGCTCTAGAGGACGTTCAACTTGATGCCGGCATTGGGATTGAACTTCGGATTGGTACACATGAGCGTAAGACCGCGATCCACGTCGCGGAATACGTGAAGTCGGTCGGTCTCGATCCTGCCCTCTGCGACATTAGATTTGGGCTGGATCCGCTGGGCGCGTGCGCCCTCCGCGGACGCAGTCGATACACCTGGGAGGAAATCGCGCGGACGGTTGCCAGCACGATCAAAGGGCTCGTAACGCTGGGGTTCAAAGGGCCGTTCGCTGTGAGCGATGGCCGTATCGTTCATGATGCCGGCGGCTCAGAAGCGCAGGAGCTTGCCTTCGTGCTTGCCTGCGCGGTGGCATATCTGCACGCTATGGAAGCGGCGCGCATTCCGCCGGATCAAGCACGAACTATGATTTATGCGCGACTCGCTGCTGACGCAGACCAGTTTTTGACTATGGCCAAATTCCGCGCGTTACGACTACTCTGGGCGCGCATCGAATCGGCGTGTGGACTTGCGCCAAAGCCGCTGTTCATCGCGGCCGATAGCTCCTGGCGCATGTTGACCAGGCGCGATCCCTACGTGAACATGTTGCGCGCTACCTTGGCGACATTCTCTGCGGGAATCGCCGGTGCCAATGCGATCACCGTTCTCCCGCACACGTTGGCGCTAGGCCTTCCGGACGCGTTTGCGCGGCGCGTGGCGCGCAACACGCAGCTCCTGCTGCTGGAGGAAAGCAATCTAGCCAAGGTTAGCGATCCTGCCGCAGGTGCTGGCGGCATTGAGGCGCTAACAATGGAGCTATGCGAGGCGGCCTGGAGGAGCTTTCAGGAGACTGAAAATGCCGGAGGCATTTTTGCCACTCTCCAACAGGGAACGTTTCAGGCGAAGATCACAGCTACGCGCAGGGCGCGCGAAGCCAATCTCGCGAAGCGCCGCGACCTGCTGACCGGGGTGAGCGAGTTCGCAAACCTTGGCGAAGGCGCAGCGGCGGTACTGAACGTAACACCGATGGCTCTTCCGCCAAACGTTGACCAGAAATACGTATTCGATGCACTGCCACCGATCCGGCTTGCGGAACCATTCGAATCGCTCCGCGACAAGTCCGATGCGATATTGAAGCTACGCGGCATGCGGCCGCGAGTGTTTCTTGCTAGTCTGGGCACACCGACCGACTTTACGGCCCGCGCGACCTTCGCGAAGAGCTTCTTCGAAGCCGGAGGAATTGAGGCTATCGACGGCGCAGGCGTTGCCGACCCAGCCGAGCTTGCCCTCGCATTCACAGGCTCAGGCGCCGAACTCGCCTGCCTTTGCTCCAGCGACAAGATCTATGCGGAGCGCGCCGAAATCTCTGCCCAAGCGCTTCAGCAAGTCGGTGCTAGGCACATCTATTTGGCGGGACTTCTCTCTCAATCCGAGGCCGCGTTTCGGCGGGCTGGCATCGGCAGCTTCATTCACGTCAGTTGCGACGCCTTGGCAACGCTAAATGCCGCTTACGAGTGGATCCAAAACCCGAAGATTTCCTTCGGATAAATGCCAATCGAACGCGAGCACTCAAATGTCATCCATCAGCGGTATCCCGAATTTTGCAAATGTTGCTTTCGAAAGGTGCTCGGTCGTCACCTCTTCTGTTCCCGTCGATCCGTGGGTGACTCCGGAGGGCATTCCGGTCAAGTCAGCATACGGAGAAGCAGATATCGCCGAGCTCGATTTCCTCGAGACCTATCCGGGCATCGCGCCGTTCCTGCGCGGTCCCTATCCGACCATGTACGTCAACCAGCCCTGGACGGTCCGGCAATATGCCGGCTTCTCCACGGCGGAGGATTCCAACGCGTTCTACCGCCGCAACCTCGCGGCCGGACAGAAAGGCCTCTCGGTCGCCTTCGATCTCGCCACCCATCGCGGCTATGACTCTGACCATCCGCGCGTCGGCGGTGACGTCGGCATGGCCGGCGTCGCCATCGATTCCATCTACGACATGCGTACGCTGTTCGCGGGGATTCCGCTCGACCAGATGAGCGTGTCCATGACCATGAACGGCGCGGTGCTGCCGATCCTCGCGCTCTATGTCGCGGCCGCCGAGGAACAGGGCGTACCGCCGGAAAAACTCTCGGGCACCATTCAGAACGACATTCTGAAAGAGTTCATGGTGCGCAACACCTATATCTATCCGCCCGCGCCCTCGATGCGGATCATCTCGGACATCTTCGCCTACACCTCGCAAAAGATGCCGAAGTACAATTCGATCTCGATCTCCGGCTATCACATGCAGGAGGCCGGCGCGACGCAGGACCTCGAGCTCGCCTATACGCTCGCCGACGGCGTCGAATACTTACGTGCCGGCCTTGCCGCCGCCCTCGACGTCGACCGCTTCGCGCCGCGCCTGTCGTTCTTCTGGGCGATCGGCATGAACTTCTTCATGGAAGTCGCCAAGATGCGCGCGGCGCGCCTGCTCTGGGCCAAGCTCCTGAAGCCGTTCAATCCAAAAGACCCGCGCTCGTTGTCGCTGCGCACGCATTGCCAGACCTCGGGCTGGTCGCTGACCGCGCAGGACGTCTTCAACAACGTGATGCGCACGACCGTGGAGGCGATGGCGGCAACGCAAGGCCACACCCAGTCGCTGCACACCAACGCGCTGGACGAGGCCTTGGCGCTGCCGACCGATTTCTCGGCGCGCATCGCCCGCAACACCCAGCTGTTCCTGCAGCAGGAAAGCGGCACCACCCGCATCATCGATCCCTGGGGTGGCTCCTATTACGTCGAGCGGCTCACGCGCGACCTCGCGGCCAAAGCCTGGGGCCACATCCAGGAGGTCGAGGAGCTCGGCGGCATGGCCAAGGCGATCGAGGCCGGCGTGCCCAAGCTGCGTATCGAGGAAGCTTCGGCGAAGACCCAGGCCCGCATCGATGCCGGCAAGCAAGCCGTGATCGGCGTCAACAAGTACAGGCCGAAGGATGAGGCGCCGATCGATATCCTGAAGGTCGACAATACCAATGTCCGCCGGCTTCAAATTGACAAGCTGAAGCGGCTGAAATCCGAGCGCAACCAGAAGGACGTCGATACCGCGCTCGCCGCGCTCACGTGCGCGGCCGGCGAAGGCAACGGCAATCTGCTCGCGCTCGCCATCGACGCGGCGCGGGCCAAGGCCACCGTCGGCGAAATCTCGGACGCGATGGAAAAAGTGTTCGGCCGACACCGCGCCGAGATCAAATCCATCACCGGCGTCTACAAGCGGGAAGCATCCAACATGGGCAACCAGGTCGAGAAGCTTCAGGCGCTGATCGACGCCTTCGAGGAGGCCGAGGGCCGCCGCCCGCGTATCCTGGTCGCCAAGATCGGCCAGGACGGCCACGACCGCGGCCAGAAGGTGATTGCGTCGGCCTTTGCCGATATCGGCTTCGACGTCGACATCGGGCCGCTGTTTGCCACCGCCGACGAAGCGGCGCGGCAGGCGGTCGAGAACGACGTGCACATCCTCGGCGTCTCCTCGCTCGCAGCCGCCCACCTCACCGCTGTGCCTGAACTCAATGCCGCGCTGAAGAAGCAGGGACGCGAGGACATCATGATCATCGTCGGCGGCGTGGTGCCGCCGCAGGATTACGATGCGCTCTATGCCGCCGGCGCCGAGGCCATCTTCCCGCCCGGCACGGTGATCGCGGACGCAGCCGAGGAGCTCATCCACAAACTGAATGCCCGGCTCGGGCATAGCGAGGCTGCATAGCCTGAATACAAACTCACCCGAGTGCTCGTCCGAATATGACTAGCAGGCAGCAATCATGTCGATGTTAGATCGAATTCGTAATGAGATAGATCACCTCCGCGTTCAGGTCGGACGTCACCGCAGGGAAGTGTCTCGACTGCGACATTCAGGAATAGACGTGGGCGCAACGGAAGCGCTCATCGGCAAGATACAGGCGAAAATTCAAGAATTATGCTCGGAGAGAGATGCGCTGAGGAAGATGCAGCCGAGTCCGACAAAGGGTAGGGTCGGTCGTCGGAAATGGTGAATCTTAGAGCTCGCGCAGTAGATATGCAGCGCCAGCTCTTTGTCCGTAGCTGCCGAAATATGCGGCAGAGTTGCCTCAGGCCTCCGCGTTTCGATCAGAGCAGTTCGACCCCAACCGCAACGAGCATTTCTATCGCCGAACCGGTTGGCGAAGAGGAAGCCTTGCGTCCGTAGGCAACAGCATAAAATGCTGATTGGTCATGTGGGGCATGACGACTTTGAACATTAATGCCGAAGGGACAGCGCAACTATGATCACGCAATTGTAGTCCTCGGCGGAGGCATGAATAAACGGTCCTCGCCAAATAGGGAGTGAGAAGATGAAGCTTAAGCACGTCTATCTTACCGCTCCGGAACCTGAAGCACTGGCCCGCTTTTACGAAGCACTTGGATTGACGATCCGCTTTGCTGACCGCGGCAAGTGGATTCAGTTCGTAGGAGACAAGGCCGCCTTTTGCTTAGCAAGCCCTGCGGAATCCGTGTCCGAGCAGTCTCGGAATGCTGTGGTTGTATTCGAGGTGGAGGATATGGACGCTGCGCTTGAGCGAGCGCGGGCGGAGGGCGCTGAGCTCGTCGGTGAAGTTCGGGAGATGGGGGCGCATGGCCGGGTGGCCCATTTGAAAGATCCGCAACGCAACACAATTCAGTTCTTTCAGGCTGTGGTCAAGAAGGGCGTCTAACCCGCTTTATGAACTAGATTCGGCTCGATTTATCGGGGAAACCTATCACCATGAACTTCCGAGTGTCGCCCATGCCTAGTCAAGAAATCCCTGCGTTCAGTAGCAAGGAATTCCGGAGCGCAATGCGCAACGTGCCGGGTGCAGTGTCTATCGTAACTACGGGGGTGCATCCTGGCAGGCACGGTTTGACGCTGACGGCCGGCTGCTCATTGTCGACCGAGCCATCGAGCGTGCTGGTCTGCGTGAACAAGTCGGCTGGCGGTCACGATACGATAAAGCAGAGCGGATCATTCTGCTGGAATATTCTCGCGGCGGATCACGCCGAGCTGGCAAGAAAGTTCTCCGGGCAGGACGGCAGCAAGGGTGACATACGCTTTACCGACGGTTTGTGGCGCGAACTGATTACGGGAGCGCCAAGTTTGATCGATGCGATTTGTAGCTTCGATTGCCGACTGACTGACTCTCACGATGCTGGCAGTCATACGATCTTCGTCGGTGAGGTGGTCGCACAAGCGATAAACGCCGATCGCGACCCCCTTGTCTATGTGAATGGCGAATTCACAGTACCGAAGCGTTAGAACTCCGACTGGTTCGGGGAACGTGCTTGAGGCATGGAGCGGATACTAACGCCGCTTCTATGAACCGATGTTTGTAGCCAATAAAGGTCAATTCTGGAGCAAGGGTGCGGCGATGAGCGTTGAGGAGACCAGGCGGAAAGCGATTAGCGAAGTCATCTCGATTTGGAGCGATGGACGCGAGGCGCCAGCCGCGCCTTCGGGCATCCCAATGTCCTGGCTGCGGTGTCCACTCGTACCGCTCGTTGCTCACTAATGTTGTCACTTTGGCTCAACGTTCTTGCGAGCGGCATTCTGCTTGGTCTCGTTTATGGCTTGGTGGCGCTGGGGTTGACCATCATATTCGGCGTGATGCGGGTGGTAAACTTCGCTCACGGTGAGATGGTCGTCTTCGGCGTCTATATCGGATACTGGGCGGTCCGTCTTTGGGACGCCCCGATCATCGTAGCGGCGGCAATAGCTGCGGTCGTCATGTTCTTTTTCGGGTACCTCCTGGAAGCCCTGATAGTGAAGCGGTTCGTCAACCGGCCCCATCATTACCAATTCATTGTATTCATCGGTCTATCGCTGCTCTTTAGCGGCGTCCTTCTGGTCGGCTTCGGGCCTGACCCGCGTCCGAGCGCTTCTCTACTATCGTTTCGCACTGTATCACTCGGCTTCGTGACGCTCGATCTGGCGAGATTGCAGGCGGCGATAACCGCGGGTGTGCTTATCGCTCTGCTGGGAGTATACCTCCGGTTTTCCTCGCTTGGCCGGGCGTTGCGAGCGGCCGCAGACAACCGGTTGGGAGGGCTTGTCGTTGGATTGAAAATTCCACGGGTCTACGCGGTGACGTTCGGAATTGGTGCTGCCTGCGCCGGTGTAGCCGGGGCGCTGATATCTCCTCTGTTTGATGCCCAACCCTATCTCGCCGTTGACTTCACGCTTCTTGCTTTCGTGACGGTCATTGTCGGTGGTCTCGGCAGCTTCAGCGGAGCGCTGCTGGGAGGCCTTGTTATCGGCGTTGCCGAGGCAATTGCGGCTCTGATGTTCACACCGTCGATGAAGACGGCGCTTCCCTATGCGCTCCTCATCATCATCCTGATTTTCCGTCCGAGAGGGTTCTTCGGTGCAAAAGAGATTTGACGGCGGGCCTGAAGTAAAGCGGTGGCTCGCGGGAGCGATGGTCTTCATCGTTCTTGCGTTCGTGGGCTCTTCTGCAGATCCGTACTTTATCTCACTGATGACGATCGTGTTGCTATTCACCTTCCTGGGGCAGTCCTGGAACTTGATGCTTGGCATCGGCGGCCAACTATCGATTGGCCATGCGCTTTTTGTCGGGCTAGGTGCCTATTCGGTTGGCGTCCTCTACGTAAAGTACGGAATCTCGCCGTGGATTGGCCTCTTCCTTGGAATGATCATTGCCGGGTCAGTCGGTGCGGCATTGGCCTGGTTGAGCTTCCGCTTCGAAGTGCGCGGAATCTATTTCGCGCTGCTGACGATTGCGGCTGCGGAGTTTGCCAGGATCATGTTCAGTGGATGGGAATTCGTTGGCGCAATGCAGGGGCTGTTCTTTCCGGCGCCAACTGGCGCGATCGAATTCTCAATGCTCCTGGGAGGAGCCCGCTTCTATTACTTTGTCGCGCTCGCACTGGCCGCGCTGGGAATTATAGGAACCGAACTGATTTCACGATCCTACCTCGGATACGTGTGGCGAGCGATGCGAGACGATGAACCGGCCGCACGAGCGCTGGGCGTCCGCACTTTCCGGCACAAGATTCTTGTGATCTCTGTATCCGCCGCAGCGGCCGCGGCCGGCGGTGGGGTTCTGGGACTCGTGCAAGGGTCGATATTCCCGGACTCAATCATGGGTATGGGGCTCTCTGTTGATGTGCTGATCGGACCTGTGGTCGGTGGGCTGGGGACGACGTTCGGTCCTCTGATTGGCTCGCTTGCCGCGATCCCTCTGAACCATTTGATGAGTGCCATCGGCGACAATCTTCGGATTCCGGGGCTGAACAATATCGCTTACGGTATTGTCCTCATTTTGGTCGTCTGGTTTCTGCCAGATGGCATCTGGCCGGCGATCGTGCGTCTCTGCAAAGCAATTCAGGCGCCATCCCGACTGTGGTTGCCGCATCTGAGGAAGGCCGAGGAATGACGGCTCTATTGGAAGTAAAGAACCTCTCTCGATCGTTTGGGGGATTGGTTGCGGTCAAGGACGTCAACTTCACGCTAGAGGCCGGACGTATTACTGCGCTCATTGGGCCGAATGGTGCGGGAAAGACGACCTGTTTCAACCTTGTCGCCGGCTCCCTGAGCCCGACCAGCGGGCAGGTGTTCTTCGAAGGACGCCAGATCGACAGTACCCCTCCGGAAATTGTCTGCAGGATGGGTATCGCAAGAACATTTCAAATCGTTCGACCAATGCGTGATATGTCCGTGCTCGAGAACGCAATGGTGGGCGCCTTCAGCTGGACCAAAAGCGTAAAGGAAGCCAAATCGAAAGCCTACGAATCCCTTGAAAGCGTCGGACTCGCCGGCAAGGCCAATGCGCGGACGGACCAGCTAACGCTTCCGGATCGGAAAATGCTGGAGACGGCGAAGGCGTTATCCACTCGGCCAAAACTGCTGTTGCTGGATGAAGTAATGGCGGGCCTTCGACCGACAGAAGCGGCGGGTGTCGTCCGAGTGCTGCAGACACTTGCCGAAGGCGGCCTGACGATCCTCCTGGTCGAACACGTCATGCGGATCGTGATGGAAGTCGCGTCGAACGTCGTCGTACTTCATCACGGTGCCAAGATCGCGGAGGGAAGTCCCGCAGAAGTGGTTGCCGATCAGAAGGTGCTTGATAGTTATCTAGGGGCAGGCTTCCATGCTTGACGCGGCGCTCTTATCGATTGACGGGCTCTCTGTTGCCTACGACGGATCGAGCGCACTAAACGGCGTCTCGCTGCAGATCCGCAAAGGAGAGTTGATCTGCGTCGTTGGGGCGAATGGTGCAGGGAAAACGTCGCTCATCAGATCGATCTCGGGTATAGTACGATCTTCAAGTGGCACCGTAAAAATGAACGGCGTCAATATTAATGGGCTGCCCCCATGGGAGATATGCGAACGCGGTATAGCGCAGGTCGCCGAGGGTCGACAGATTTTCGGCAGCCTCTCTGTCGAGGAAAATCTTCTGCTAGGCGGATCACTGAAGCGCGCGAAGGCCTATCAGCTCGAGACGCTTGAGTTCGTCTACCAACTGTTTGAGAGACTACGGGAGCGTAGACGGCAACTGGCCGGGACCCTATCCGGGGGCGAACAGCAGATGTTGGCGATCGGACGTGCGATCATGTCGAAGCCCGAAATGGTTATGTTCGACGAGCCGTCGATTGGGTTATCGCCTGCACTGACAGATGTGATGTTTGGCGTAGTGAAATCGCTCCACGAGCAAGGGATTACAGTGCTGCTGGTCGAACAGAACGTGGCGAAATCGCTTGCCTTGAGCAATCGCGGCTATGTCCTGGAGAATGGTTCAATCGTACTGCACGGATCGAGTCAAGAATTGCTCAACAATTCCGAGATTCAACGCGCATATCTCGGAATGTAGCGGAGCTGTGGCGCAAATTGCGCCGAGCACTGTGCTCTCTCTCTCTCTCTCTCTCTCTCTCTCTTACTTAACGGTCCCTCGGACCAGCGGAATTGCAAGCCGTCTAAGCAGATAATGCCGTGATGTGCCGCCGGGGCAACCTTTTGTGTTGATGCCTGCCGACGATGAAGCGGTGTACAGCAATCAATTCCGAGGTGCGTCACCTAGGCTCTACTCATGATACAGGATGATGCCCTCTTAATCGATCGCCACCTTGACCTAGTCACAATGACTATGAATAGGCCACCGGCAAACGCGTTGAACAACGAACTAGTTGAGCGCTTGCTGGATGCCTTTCGGGCGCTTGCCAGCCAGGCGATGCCGCCAGGTATTGTTCTGACTGGTCAGGGTACCCGGTTCTTCAGTGCAGGCGGCGACATAAAGGAAGTGACGGGCATCGAGATATCCCGGCCTCGTATGAGGTCGTTCCATGCGCTCCTTTGCGAGATGGAGCGATATCCGGCGCCGCTTGTGTGTGCCGTCCGAGGTTACGCTGTCGGCGGCGCGTTGGAATTTCTTCTGCACGCCGATTACGTGATCGCGAATGGCGAGTGTAAGATCGGTTTCCCGGAAATCAACCATGGTCTCTTGCCCGCGGCCAAAGGCATGCGGAAGGCAGTGCAGAAACTGGGACTTCGTGATGCGCGAGCGCTGCTATATTGTGGCGAGCTGGTCGATGCAAGGAAAGCACTCGAGATCGGAGCAATCGACGAGATTGCAGCGACTTCGGACGTGACGTCGCGAGCGTTAGAAGAGTGTAAGTACCTTCGCGGAAAGGATCAAAGGCTATTTGCGGCCATCAAGCGCTCGCTGAACCTGACGGACCAGATGGACGACGCCTCCCTTGAGGCGATGACAATTGAGGATCTTGGGGCCTACCTGACGGGAGACAGTTCGGCAGATGCGCGGGCCCGATTTCTGTCGAAAAACGCAAAGTAGGCATCGATGACCGAATTCGCTTCTTCTGATGAAGTTCGACTGGAGTTGATGAATTTCGAGCAGGTGTCGGCGGCCCTGGCGCAGGGAACGTCGACGATCCTGGTACCGTGCGGGGCCGTCGAGCAACATGGACCGCATCTTCCTCTTTGCATGGATGCCGACCACGCTGATGCGCTCGCATATAAGGTGGCACGGCATCTTGGAAATGCTTTGATCGCACCGACAATCAAGGTCGGCTGCTCAGCTCACCATCTCGTATTTCCCGGCACCATCTCCCTTCGTCCTGAAACGTTCGAAGCGATCTGCCTCGACTACTGCACAAGTCTCGCTCGGCACGGCTTCAAGCGGATCCTGCTGTTCTCGGGACACATCGGTAATTTTCCAATCCTGCGCGACATGCTTCCTCGATTGAAGCAGGCTATTCCCGAAGACGTCGAGATCGACGCATTCTCCGATTCGATCGCCTGGATCGACAGGTGGCGAAGCGCCGTCAAAGAGGCCGGCGCAAACCCAGATGCGGTCGGCGGGCATGCCGACATAGCGGAGACGTCTCTCATGCTGTATCTGCGTCCCGACAGCGTGCGGCCGGATCGGTTCGAGGCGGGGCACCTTGGCGCGCTGTCTGAAGAGCAACTTCGGTCCATGTGGAGAAACGGCGTCAAATCGGTCACTGCCAACGGCATCATTGGCGATCCGCATGGGTCGACTGCGGCAATTGGCGAGCGATGTCTTGAGGCGATAACCGAGCTCCTCGTCGCGTCCTTTGACAAATAGACGGGGTCGTATCGAGCGCATCCCGCTCTTCGAGCACTGTCCCCAAGTAAATCGCCACGTCGTTGCGACGAAGGACGGCGATGTCCTGAGACATGACGCGGTTCGGCTGCGTACAGCACAAAATTTGGAAAGTTGCGTAGCGAGACCCTGCATTCGGACGAAAATATTGCTGTGCTTATGAAATGTTAGGCCATCTCGAAACTCCCTGAGGATTAAGAAGATGGCACTTACGTTCGGGTTTTGGTCGGAGCAGGAAACCCAGGTCGGGCAGAGTTATGCGCGCCGACTCCATGAGCTGGTGGACGAGGTGCGCCTCGCAGAAAAAATGGGGTTCGATTGCGCCTCGCTCTCCGAACAACACGTCGCATTGGGCGGCATTTCGAGCTCGGCGCCAGAGGTGGTATATGGCTATCTCGCTGCCGTCACCTCGCGCATCAAGCTGAGGCCGGCGGTCACTTTGATGCCGCAGAAGATCAATCACGCCTTGCGGACCGCGGAGCGCTTGGCGGTGACGGACATTCTCTCGAACGGTCGCATGGAGTTCTACGCCGGTCGAGCCAATACCACCATCGCGATGCGCGCGTTCAACGTCGATCCGGGTGAGACGCTCGCTCAAATGGAGGAGGGGATCGCGCTTCTGAAGAAATCGATGCGCGAAGACATCTTCACCTTCGAGGGCAAGTACTACCAGGTTCCGCCGCGAATGCTTGTCCCGAAGCCCCTGCAGAAGCCCCATCCGGTCATCGGCATCGCTGCCACGAGCGAACGCAGTCACAGCTGGGCTGGCGCCGAAGGCCTCGCTGTAATGAGCAATTCGATCTACCAGGGATGGGAGGTCCAGGAAAAGCTGCTCAACTCCTATCGTCGATCCTGGAAGCGTGACGAGCTTGGGCCGCTCGAGCGCCCACGCATCGGCATTCCGCTCTTTTTTGGGATTGGTCCTACGGATCAGAAGGCGAAGGAAGACTACGCCGAGCCGTTGATGAATTATGCGAAGATCTCGACCGACGCTTATCCGCGCTTGGCAAAGATTGCCGATGATTACGCGTACATGAGCGAGAGCGTACCCGCCATGGAGCGCGCCGCCAAGGACTGGGACTATCTGCTCAATCACTCGGCAACTACGGTTTGCGGAAGCCCCGATACCGTCATTCGACAGATCGAAAAGTTCCAGGCATTGGGCATTGATGAGGTCCTTCTGCATCTGGACTCTGTAAATCACGAGAAGATCATGGAAGCGATTGAAATGGTCGGGCGCTACGTCATCCCGCACTTCAATGACAGAAACAATGTCGTGCGGCCGACGGAGGAGATCCTCGGTCAGATTCGCGCCATGCGGCCGCAAAAGTAAAGTTTCCAGGAAAACACGGGAGCAGACCAATGTCGAAGCAGGGCTACAAATATCTGATTGTCGAGCGGCGGCCGAGCGGTGTTGCCGTCATAACGATGAACCGCCCGGAAATCCTGAATGCGATCAACTGGGATATGCACCACGAGCTGGAGCGCGTCTTCGTCGAGCTGGACGACGACAAGGCGACACGCGCAATCGTGCTGACGGGCGCCGGGCGCGGCTTCTGTTCCGGTGGCGATCAGAAGACGCTCGACAAGAGCCCGATTCCTTCGCCGACCCGAGGTGGGCGTCATCTGATTCGGAATATGCTGGAAGTCGAAGTCCCGATCGTTGCTGCAGTCAACGGCGTTGCTGTCGGTCTGGGCGCGACGCTTGCGCTATTTTGCGATGTCATCTTCGCAAGTCCAACAGCACGGTTCGCCGATACGCATGTCACGGCGGGTGTCGTCGCAGGCGACGGAGGGGCTGTGATCTGGCCTCTCCTGATGGGGCCTGCCCGTGCGAAACACTATCTCATGACCGGCGAATTCATTTCCGCGGAAAAGGCGGCTTCCATCGGAATGATCAACGAGGTCATTTCCGACAGAGACGTCAAGGAGGCCGCGATCGAATACGCTGAGATGCTCGCGAGCGGTCCGAGGGAAGCGATCATTTGGACGAAATACAGCGTCAACAAGATCATCAAGCAATATTCGCACCTATTGCTGGATACGTCGACTGCTCTGGAGACCATCACTTTCGCATCGCCTGAGCGGAGGGATGCGGTCGCCGCGTTCGCCGAAAAGCGCAAGCGTTTCGCGGAGCGGTGAAATGGATGTCGAACACATCACGTCGGGGGCTCAGTTCGCGGATGTCACCATTCCGCAGCTTCTGAGCTCTCGACGAGCGGCGCGGCCGGACGAGATAGCATTCAAGCAGAAGCGCCGGGGCGAATGGACTGCGACAACCTGGAAGCAGTATTCAGATCTGGTCGCCAATTTGGCCGCGGCTCTGCAAAAAGCCGGATTCAAGCACGGTGACCGTGCGGCCATCATGGGAGACGTGTCTCAGGAATGGCTGCTTGCGGACATGGCGACGATCTGCGCCGGCGGGGTGATGGTCGGCGTCTATTTTACGTCATCGCCAGAAGAAGTTGGATACTACCTCAGCGATTCCGGAGCATCCTTCGTCTTTGTCGGGAGCGAACTTCAGCTCAATATTGTCCTGGCGTCAGGCCAGACTGAGAAATTGAGAAACATCATTGTGCTCGACCCAGAGTGGAAGGGGGCGGGCGGCCCAGCGAATGTCGTTCCTCTCCAAGTCTTCTGTGGGGAGACTTCGGTTGACGCGGACGTGTTCCTTAGGGAGCAAGTTGCGAAAGCAAAGGCTAGTGACCTGGCGAGCATCGGGTACACATCCGGCACGACGGGGTTTCCAAAGGGCGCGATGTTGACCCACCTTTCGCTGCTCGCTGGTGCACACTCTGTAACGACATTCAGTTCGAAGTTGCGTTCCGATGCTCATCGCGTGGTGGTGCATCTTCCGATGTCGCATACGGTTGCGCGCGCACAGGCAACGACGTTACCTTTGCTGATTCGGCTGATCCCGTACTTCGGGGAGACGAGCGCTGATTTCGCTCAGACCATCAAGGAAGTGAAGCCAACCTACTTCATGGCTCCGCCGAGGTTCTATCAGAGGTTTGCCACCCAAATCCTCAGCAAGGTTCATTCGGGGTCTGAGAAGCAGAAGCAGGACTACCAATTCGCAATGACGATCGCTCGCAAGGCGCTCGACGACCGTCAGGCCGGCGGTGTGCCCAACCCGTTCATATCCGCCCTGTTCGCCGTCTGCCGGGAACGGATTTTCCGTCCCTTGCTTGCCGAGGTCGGGTTTGAAGAACTCACCGTCACCTATACGTCGTCGGCTGCGATGCCTTCCGAACTCATGTCTCTGTGGCAGCTGTGGGGACTGCAGCTAAAGGAATGTTACGGGCAGACCGAGCTGGTTGGAGCGAACCTGGTCCAGATGGCTGAATGGCCGGAAGCAGGAACCGTGGGCGTCCCCGTGCATGATGCGGCTTGGCAAACTGCCGTTCTTGAAGACGGAGAAATGATCGTCAAAGGTCCCGGGCTCTTTGTCGGGTACTGGAATAAGCCAGAGGAAACGAAGTCGGCCCTCCGCGATGGCTGGCTTTATACCGGCGATGTCGTGGAGATTGGGCCGACAGGCCTGTTCAAGCTGGTCGATCGAAAGAAGGAGATCATCAACACATCCAACGGCAAATCGATCAGCCCCACGCAGATCGAGAATGAAATCCGGCACAGTCCCTTTATCTCTGAAGCGGCGGTGATCGGAGAAGGAAAGAAGTATCTGACCGCGTTGATCGAAGTAGATGCGACCGCGACGATGGAGTGGGCCAAATCGCGTGATGTTCGCATTGCTCACTATTCGGATCTGGCGGAGTCAGAGATCGTCGTCCGGATGGTTGAAGGCGAGATTGCCAAAGCAAACGGTCGGCTAGCGAGGGCCGAGCAGATCAAGGCCTTCCGAATACTTCCGGAGGAACTCTCTCCGGAGAATGGCGTGATGACGCCAACGCGGAAAAAGCGCCGCAAGCAAATAATGGAGCGGTACCGGTCACTGATCGATTCGCTCTATGACGATAGTGAGGAGAACCTGATCAAGACCGAGGTGGGAATATAGTCTGATCCGTTTCCGCTTCGTGCGATCATCAAGCTTGCTGAGCGCGTGTCGCAGCTGTGTTCGCGTTGCAGCGCGCTGTCATTCTTAAAGCTTCCGACCAATCGCCGTAATTTCCATTGTAGTCAACTGAAAGAGACTTCACATGAAGAATCGCATCGGAAACGGGCTTACTCGCCGGACCGTGCTCGGCAGCGGTTTTGGCATCGCCGCAGGGCTTGTATCGTGGCCGGTCAGGGCGGTGGGCCAAGTCAAGGTTAAGATCGGCGCGATCATGCCCAGCAGCGGCGTGTTGGCGTTCCCCGGACAGGCTTGCGTGCGCGGCATTGATCTCGGCGCGAAGTTCGCCAGACAGAAGTACGGTGATGAGATTGAGGTCATTCACGCCGATACGCAGAGTCGGCCGGAAAATGGCCGTATCGCTGCGGAGAACCTGATCCGCCAGGGTTGTACGGTCCTCATCGGCGCCTGGGACTCGGGCGCGACCATCTCGGCGCTTCAGGCCTGCGAAGCAGCGAAGGTCCCGATGGTCGTGCATATCGCCAGCGCGACGCAAGTGACCTCGCAGGGCTTCACTCAGGTCTTCCGTTACTATCCGACGTCGCTGATGATCATTCGTCAGTCGCTGATCGATTTGAAAGCTCTGTTGACGACCCTCAACGGTCCGCCAGCCAGCGCGGTCGTCCTCCACCTCAACAACGTGATGGGGCAGTCGAGCGCCACGAGCATAGCACAGGCCTGGAAAGAGGTCGATCTCCCGATCAAGCTCACTGAGTTCATTCCATACGATGAGAAGGCCAAGGATCTCTCAGTCGAAGTCGCAAAGGCAAAAGCGACCGGCGCTGACATGCTTTTCCCGATCACTCGGGTCAACGACGCCATCATGATCACACGTGAGTGTGTAAAGCAGGGATGGAGCCCGAAAATGATCTACTCGGCGAATTCGAACGGCGTTATCGACAAGGCATATTACGACGCGCTCGGCAAGTACGCTGACGGCGCGATGGCGTCGGCGCTCTACTACAATCCGAAGGCGCCCGATGCGCACAAAATTCTCGAGATGTTCGCGGCCGACTACCCCAATGAATGGCTCGACGCAAATGCGGCATGCGCCTTCGAGGCCGTGCAGATCGTCAGGGACGCGGTAAATCGTGCGGGCTCGTCGGAATCGGGGGCAATTCACGGCACCCTCAAGCTGACGGAAATGCAGCCAGTCTTGATGTCGTCTGGGACGATCAAATTTGACTCGAGCGGCCAGAACGTGAATTCCGCCGTGGCTCTGCTTCAAGCGCAAAAAGGCAAGCCGCGCGTGGTTTCACCGAGGGCAATTGCCGAAGCAGACCTGGAATATCCGGTGGTGCCCTTCAGCTCTCGATAAGGCGCCACGAACCACCGCCCCGGTTCAATGCCGGGGCTGTGTTTCTATGCGTGCTATGTGAAGGGCTGCTGGCTGCTGAAGCTCGACCGTTCGGCGAGGAAGCGGCGGGGGCTCTTTCCCATTGTCTTCTTGAACATAGTGATGAACGCGCTCGGCGTCTCATAGCCCAGATCGAGCGAAACGGCCTGCACCGACGATCCAGCCGTCAAGCGTTGCAATGCGACCAAGATATGAAGCCGCTGCCGCCAGCGTCCGAATGTCATTCCGGTTTCCTTCAAGACCAGGCGGGCGAAGGTCCGCACACTCATTGCATACCGGGCGGCGAGTTCATCGATGGTGCTACGGTCGCCGGGATCATTGAGCAGTGATGCCGCGAGATGTTGAAGTCGGCTGTCCGTGGAAATTGGCAAGTACATCTGTTCCGTGGACATCTGCACTAATTCGTCGAGCAGCACTCGACCGAGTCGGCTCGTCGGTCCTTCAACGGGATAAAGTGGCGGAAATACGGATAGCCGGTGTATCAACTCGCGAACGAGCGACGATATCGTGAATGTGCAGCAAGTGTTTGGAAGCATACTTGCCAGCGGATCGATGAAGACGAGGTAGACCTTTCCATTGTCTGATACGCAATTGCTATGCATGACCCCAGGAGGTATCCACACGGCTCCTTGCGGAGGAACGATCCATAACCCACCAGGGGCACGACACATGACTGATCCATGTGAGGCGACGACCAATTGTCCCTTCTTGTGCGAGTGGAGCGGGAGTTCGTCACCATGTTCACCAGTCTCAATGCACATCGAGACGATTGGACGATCGAACTGATCCGGATCTATCGGGTCGTAATTGAGCCTAAGATCCGGCAAATTCATTCTGGCCAGGCTATGATCCAATTCAGATGCGGGTGATGTGCTCATTGAGTTCACTCGTTAATGGATACGGTTCCATCCGTCAGGTGGCGCGAGTGGAGCTCGCTTCGGGAGCCTGCGGGCGACAATAACCCTTTGCCAAATGATCGTCACGAAAAAGTAATGTGTCGAAGCGGGTCTAAGCCCTCGGCTCTGCTTTTTCCAACCGCGACATGAGCCGGATGGGCGGGCAGCCGTGCGGCGCGATCCAGCCAGCCGCAACAAAGTGTGCCTTCCGGGTACCTCATTTGCCCTCTCGCACGCGACACGGCAGAGAATGCCAAAATCCGCAACAGCTGCCTCGTCCGATCGCGTGTTCAGCCCGAAATGCCGGAGTTTTCGGCGAGATATGCCACGACACCCAATGCTACCAAGGAGGGAGTTCGAAGGAGTCTGATGACAGTGACCATTCGCATCGACGCGCCGATCAAGTCAGCCGGTGGACAATCGCTTGACCAAGACGAAAACGAAACGGCCGATTGGCTTGCATCCCTCGGATCTCTCCATCGAAGCGCGGGTGCTGAACGTGTACGCTTTATTCTCTCGGCACTGGATCAGCGAGCCAAGGAACTCGGCGTACTTTCAGATGTGCCTCCCTACTCTCCTTATCGAAATTCGATACCTCTCGAGTCGCAGCCGCCCTATCCGGGTGACATCCAGATGGAGACCCGGATCACTGCGATTATCAGGTGGAACGCCCTCGCCATGGTTGTTCGGGCCAATAGGGCCTATGGGGAACTCGGGGGCCATGTCGCTAGCTATGCGTCGGCGGCAGAAATATTTGAGGTCGGTTTCAACCATTTCTTCCGCGCGTCAAGTCCGGAGGCGGAAGGTGACATTGTGTACTTCCAGCCGCATTCCTCGCCGGGCGTGTATGCGCGCGCGTATCTCGAAGGGCGCCTGTCAGAAGAGAACTTGAGATACTATCGTCAAGAGCTCACCGGAGTGGGCCTGTCCTCATATCCGCATCCTTGGCTCATGCCAGACTTCTGGCAGATGCCAACAGGCTCGATGGGCATCGGACCAATCAGCGCCATCTACCAGGCGCGTTTCATGAAATATCTCGACAACAGAGGTTTGGCGCGTACCCAAGACCGCCACGTGTGGGGCGTATTCGGTGACGGAGAAATGGATGAGCCGGAGTCGATCGCCGGCCTGTCTTTGGCCGCGCGTGAGAACCTCGACAATCTGACGTTTATCGTCAATTGCAATCTTCAACGGCTCGACGGTCCAGTGCGCGGGAACGGACAGGTCATCCAAGAACTGGAGATGATCTTCCGAGGGGCAGGCTGGAATGTGATTAAGGTGCTGTGGGGATCGGAGTGGGATCAGATCTTCTCGCGCGACACAGAGCACGCATTGTTGCGCAAATTCGCGGCGACGGTTGATGGGAAGTATCAGACGCTCGGGGCCAAGGACGGAGCGTACAATCTCGCAAACTTCTTCGGTGAAGATCCGGAGGTGCGGGCTCTCGTCTCGCATATGTCCGATACTGACATCGATGCGCTGAAGCGAGGCGGCCATGATTTTCGGAAGCTATTTGCCGCTTTCGCTGCAGCAAAGGCGACCAAGGGGCGGCCGACTGTTATCCTGGCGAAGACCAAGAAAGGGTATGGAATGGGAGGCGCCGGGGAGTCGCGCATGACGTCTCATCAGGCGAAAAAGCTCGACATCGATGCGCTCTATGCGTTCCGCGATCGCTTCTCTCTTCCACTGACCAACGAGCAGGTTGAACGTCTCGAATTCTTCCGTCCCGCGAACGACAGCGCCGAGCTTCAGTATCTACGGTCGAAGCGTGAGGCACTTGGCGGCTACATGCCGACCAGGAGGCGGACGGCGGCGGCCGTTGCCGTCCCCGCCCTACAGTCCTATGCCGAGTTCGCGCTCAAGGGCGAGGGCAAAGAGACGTCGACGACCATGGCGGTGGTTCGGCTGTTCTCGAATCTGCTTAAGGACAAAGTGCTCGGTCCCAGAATTGTGCCAATCGTTGCCGACGAGGCGCGGACGTTCGGTATGGCTAACCTGTTCAGGCAGGTGGGGATCTACTCACCGGTCGGGCAACTCTATGAGCCGGAAGACGCGGGCTCGATGCTCTACTACAAGGAGGCGGCGGACGGTCAACTTCTCGAGGAAGGCATCACAGAGGCAGGCGCGATTTCTTCCTGGACGGCCGCTGCGACATCTTACAGCGTCCATAACTTCGCATTGCTACCGTTCTATATCTACTATTCGATGTTCGGATTTCAGCGGATCGGCGATCTTATCTGGGCGGCCGCGGATCAGCGCGCGCGGGGCTTCCTGATCGGCGCGACGGCCGGCCGCACCACTCTCGGCGGCGAAGGACTGCAGCACCAAGACGGCTCTAGCCATGTCATCGCGGCGACGATCCCGAACTGCCGAGCATACGACCCGGCGTTTTCCTACGAAGTCGCCGTCATCGTGGACCATGGAATGCACGCCATGCTCGAAGAGGAGCGTGATGAATTCTACTATCTTACGGTGATGAACGAGAACTACGCGCAGCCAACCATGCTTGTGGATGTTCGCGACGACATCATAAAAGGTCTCTATCGCGTCGTTTCGAGCGAAAATGGACCTGCGGAGGTGCGCCTCGTCGGTTCCGGCGCAATCCTTCCAGAGGCATTGGAGGCTGCAAAGATGCTGGAGAGGGATTGGCAGATCCCCTGCGAAGTATGGTCGGCCACCAGCTTCGCAGAACTGGCGCGGGAGGCTCGAGAAATTGAGCGCAAGAACCGTCTAAACCCGCTCTCCAAGCCAAAGGAGAGCCACGTTTCAAAGTGTCTCTCAGGAAGCGTGCCGGTCGTGGCGGCCTCCGACTACGTGCGTGCCTATCCGCAGCTCATAGCGTCGTATTTCGAGGCGCCGTACACCGTTCTCGGTACTGACGGCTTCGGACGGAGCGATAAGCGTTCCGCGCTAAGGTCGTTCTTTGAAGTCGATCGCGCGCAGATCGCTATCGCTGCACTGACATCTCTGGCGCGGTCGGGGGCGATCGATCGCAGCCGGGTGGCCGAGGCCATCGCGCGCTATGGCGTCCCGGCGGACGCAAATTCCCCCTGGTCAAGGTAACGCAGGTCAAAGCGAAATCATGGTTGATTCAATAGAAATCGTCCTGCCGGACATCGGGGACTACAAGGACGTGCCGATCGTTGAAATCAACGTCGCGGTTGGCGATGATGTCGTAATCGATACGCCATTGCTCTCGATCGAATCTGACAAAGCAACGATGGAGGTGCCGTCTCCCGCGGCAGGAAAAGTCAAGCAGTTGATGATCGAGGTCGGTAGCTTGGTATCTCAAGGATCAATCTTGATGATTCTAGAGGCAGGATCGGCATCAGATGACTCACCTGCTCAAGAGATGAGTGCGAAAGCCGCTTCATCAGCGAAGGATGCCGGTGCTGTGGCGCAGGGAGGGTCTGCGTCAATCAAGGTACGAGAAAGGCCTGAGCCAAGTGGATTAGAGGACCCGGGCGGACGGCCCGAGGTCGGTCAGGCGCATGCATCACCGTCGGTTCGCGCATTGGCACGGGAACTCGGCGTGCCGTTGGCCCTCGTCGTGCCAAGCGGAGCCAAGGGCAGGGTGCTGCACGATGATGTTACGAGCCACGTGAAACAGTTGATGGGGTCGACCCAGTTGCCGCCATCTGCAATCGCTCCAGCGCTGCCAAGGGCAGATTATGAAAAGTTCGGCGCGATCGAAAGAGTGCCTCTCTCGAGAATTCAGCAGATAACCGGGGCAAATCTTTCACGAAACTGGAACACGATCCCGCACGTCACAAACTTCGACAAAGCTGATGTGACCGAAGCGGAGGCGTTCCGAAAGAATATCAATGGAGAGGCGGGGGAGGCCTCAGCGAAGCTGACGATGGTGTCGATCTTGATTAAGGCAGCAGCCCTTGCGCTGAAGAAATATCCCCGCTTCAATTCGTCCTTTGATCAAGATGCCCTAATTCTCAAGAAGTACATTCACATCGGATTTGCAGTCGACACTCCTAAGGGTTTGGTGGTTCCGGTCATCAGAGATTGCGATAAGAAGGGACTGATAGAGATCGCCTCCGAAATGCGTGCGCTCGCGGACAAGGCCGTTGGAGGTCAGCTATCCCCGGGGGACATGCAAGGACGCTGCATCTCCGTCTCGTCGCTGGGAGGCGTCGGCGGTCATGGGTTCACGCCGATCATCAACGCTCCCGAAGTAGCGATCCTGGGAGCGGGGCGCGCTGTCACCGAGGCAGTCTGGAACGGAAGTGGATTTCAGCCGCGTCAAATGCTTCCGATAACGCTCTCGTGGGATCACCGGGTGGTCGACGGTGTCGCTGCCGCGCGGTTCTTGGGCTTCGTCGCGACTCTGTTGAACGATCTGCGGCGATACGCGTTGTGAGGCCCCCATGGAGCGCGTGATCGATATATTGGTCCCCGACATTGGAGACTTTAAGGACGTTCAGATTGTGGAGGTGCTCGTCAAAGACGGTGACATCGTTGACAAGGAGCAGGGGCTTATTGTTGTTGAATCTGACAAGGCCACGATGGAAATTCCTTCGCCGATCGCGGGTCCTATCAAGGAGGTGCTTCTGAAGGTTGGCGATAAAGTGTCGCAAGGCACCGTCATTGCCAAGGCGCAACCGATTGCGCCGGACCGGACGCCATCCGAGGCTGTAGCCCAGAATGGCTCGGCCGCATCTGGCGGAGGCGAGGAACGCTTCGATCTCGCCGTGATCGGTGGTGGACCAGGTGGATATTCTGCTGCATATCGCGCCGCGGATCTGGGTCTCAAGGTCGCGATGATCGAGCGATACCAATCGTTGGGTGGCGTATGCCTGAACGTCGGGTGTATTCCATCCAAAGCGTTGCTTCACATCGCGGCGGCCAAGGAAGAGGCCGAAAGGATCGCTGACAAGGGAGTTCGATTCGGCGCGCTGGAATTGGATCTGAATGCACTCAGATCATTCAGGGACGGAACGATAAAGAAGCTGACTGACGGGCTAGGTCAGATGGCGCGGGCGCGGGACGTTAGAATCATCAACGGATTTGCCAGATTTGTCGCGTCGAATTGCTTGGCAATCGATCTCGATACTGGTGCGTCTCAATATGTTGAGTTCGAGAAGTGCATCATCGCCACGGGTTCCTCGGCGAATAAGTTAAGTGTGTTTCCGAAAGACGAGCGGATCGTCACGTCGACCGGAGCCCTGCAGCTAAAGACGATTCCGAAGCAAATGCTTGTCGTCGGGGCGGGCATTATCGGACTCGAGATGGCCACGATTTATAGCTCGCTTGGTGCTCAAATCGATCTCGTTGAACGATTGCCAAGTATGCTAGCCGGCGTTGATCCGGACGCTGTGAAGATATGGCAAAGCAGGAACGCTCATCGGTTCCAACATATTGATCTCAATGCGGGTGTAGTGAGCGCCACAGCAGATAGTAAGGGCGTATCGGTCGAGATTGAAGGCGCAAAGCCGGGGCGTCGAACTTACGATCTTGTCCTGCAGTCCGCAGGCAGAGTGCCGAACAGCGCAAATATTGGCTTGGAGAAGATTGGTGTAAGACGCGACGCAAAAGGTTTCGTTGCAGTCGACAGACAAATGCGGACGAATTTGCCTCATATTTTCGCGATCGGCGATGTCGCGGGCAACCCTATGCTCGCCCATAAGGCGGTTCACGAGGGGCATGTCGCGGCCGAAGCGGCTGCCGGGCTCAAGAGCTTCTTTGACGCGAAGATCGTCCCGAACGTTGCCTACACTGATCCCGAGGTGGCCTGGGTTGGCGTCATGGAGCATGAGGCTGCCTCTTCAGGTAGGCGCGTTAGATCCGCGAAGTTTCCGTGGGCCGCCTCGGGCAGAGCGGTCGCCTCGGGCGCGTCTTATGGCATGACCAAGCTGATCATCGACCAAGAGACGCACCGCATCATCGGGGGTGTGATCGTTGGCCCGCACGCTGGCGACATGATCGGAGAAATCTGTCTGGCGATCGAGATGGGCGCCGATGCAATTGATATCAGCAAGACCATTCATCCGCATCCGACGTTCGGAGAAACAATAGGCCTGGCTGCCGAAGTTTATGAAGGTGTTTGCACGGATGTGTTGCCGGGTGCGAAGAGGTCGACCAAGCGCGCGAGCCACTAGAAATTCAAAAACTGAGCCGGCACCAGGTCTCTCGCTGCCGGTCGTTCATATGGGACCCGAATATGGCGGGAGATTCTCGGACGAACGTCAAGGTACCTTTGAGCGTTCAAGAGGAGGAATTTGCCGCGGCATGTCGAGACTTCGTTCTGGAGAGAAGACCTGATCTGGCGGCATCCATCGTCATTGTAGACAACCAACTCAGGATTGCGAATGATCCGCATGTTCGGGTCGCATTTGTAGAACTCGGCCTTGCCAGATTGGTGCGAGTTCTACATCTCGCAATCGAAGGCAAGGCGATTAAGAGTGCCAAGGCTCCTGTTCGACCTGTCGAGATTCAGAAGAAAGATTCGCCGCGCGCTAGGTAGAGATGATCGAGGACAGCGCGTCGGACAATAGGCGCGATTTCTTCAGCGCAGTTTCAAGGAATGGACATTCATCAACGCGAGCGGACCCGGCAGTCATGCTTGGCAGGACCGTCGGCGATTGGGAGCTCTGAATTGCAAATGCGGGTACGGCGGTGTGGGCATTGCGAGATCTGAGCCGGGCGATGAAATGAACTGTTCCGGACGTGCGGAGCCGGTGCCTTCCAAGTCACGCGCCAGTTCTTTGTGGTGCTGTCGAAATCATACGACGACGTCAAATGCCGGAAATAGCACTGAGAGGTGCCGACTTCAGCACAAAATGCGGTCTGATGTGTACGATCGTATTGCTGCTGGAAGTCGTTCGCTGAGTTTCTGCGATCGAACTCCGCATTCGGCGTTTGCGAAAGGTTTCCGATCTTTCGCTTCCTCCCTCTACTTGGCCCGGCGGGATCGCCGGGCCCTTTTCTCGACGCTTGGCTGCATCTTGTGTCGCTCGAAGCCGGTTGATCAGGATTGTATGATCTTCTTCAAGATTTCGGTAAGCGTTCGAAATTCATCTCGGGTCAGGGGGGCGAAGGTCTCGCCAGAAATCTTGCCGATAGTTTCAATCGCTGCGTCCGCTAGCTGTGCGTGATGAGTGTTGCGCGGCGATCTATACGGGCTTCTAAATGGCTGTACTCTGATGTCCGACGGCCGGCATAGATCCGACAAGATCTGGAGTCGTCGGCTGACCATGTATGACTCTTAATGCACTCGAAACGTCGGCAACCAGCTTGCGTCGACTCCAATTTCCATGACGATTGGGTGGGAAGTTCTTAAACGATGATCGCGCGACCATTGGAGGTTCTTATGCGTCCAGCTGCTGTTTTTGAGAGATATTTTTCTTTTTGTCTCTCTGAGTTGACAGTTTTATCTCGTGCTCCATAGGAGAGCGTCGGCTTTAGGGGCGCGAGCCAGGCTCAACGGAACCTTCAGATGAGAAAAGTGCTGGCCGCAAAACTGCATGGCATCCATGTAACAGAGGCGAATCTTCACTATCACGGCTCGATCACTCTCGATCCGGATCAGTGCCATGAGGCGGGGATTCTGCCGATGGAGTTCGTGGAGATCTGGAACAAGAACTCCGGGGCGCGAATTTCGACGTACGTGATTTTTGGAGAACCCGGGTCGCGTTGTTGTGTCCTCAACGGCGCTGCCGCGCGCACTTGCCAAGTAGGCGACCAGATCATCGTTTGCAGTTCGAGGTACGTGGATGAGGCGCAAATCGTTCGGCTGAAACCAAGAATTCTCGCCTTCGATCGCAACAACCACATTACCGATCGCATGATCTATTCCGTCACTCTGGACGGTGCGGAGCGCTATTGCTTCGAAATCCGCGGTGAGGCAGGCGACGTGAAGCCCATACCGCTCCGAACCGCGGAACTCGAACTAAGGCCGACTGACAGGATAGGGATCGAAAATGAGCCACACCTCTGCAGCCACGGTCGAGCGGGTCACGGTTCCAAGGCTGCGACTGTGGAAGGAGGAGGGGCGGCGCCTCGTGATGACGACCGCCTATGATGCGGTCACCGCACGCATTGCTGACCCCATCGTGGATATGATCCTTGTCGGAGACAGCGTCGGCAACGTCTGCCTCGGATTCGACAATACGCTACCCGTCAGCATGGCGATGATGAATCACCATCTTGAGGCGGTTGCGCGTGCGAAACCTCGAGCCTTGCTCGTGGCTGATATGCCATTTCTGAGCTTTCACCTCAGCCGGGAAGACACGATCCGCAACGCTGGAGGCTTCTTGCAGCGTGGCGCTGACGCCGTAAAGCTTGAGGGCGGATCCAAACGCGCCGAAATGATACGTGCTCTGGTCGACTGCGAGATTCCCGTGATGGGTCATCTCGGCTTGACCCCGCAGAGCGTCAATGCAATGGGTGGATTCAAAGTGCAGGGGCGCAAGGCCGATGACGCCTTGCGTCTGCTCGACGACGCCCATCGCCTGCAGGAGGCCGGCTGCTTCGCGCTGGTCCTGGAAGGCATCCCGGCCGAGCTCGCTGCGCGAGCGACAGAAACGCTGACGATACCTACCATCGGGATTGGCGCGGGTCCTGGTTGTTCGGGGCAGGTGTTGGTGTTCCACGACGTGCTTGGCTTGATTGAAGGCCATGTCCCAAAATTCGTTCGTACTTACACCGACGGCTTTCGGGTGTTGCAGGAGGCGCTGTCGCGTTGGGTTGCCGATGTCCGCAACGGTACATTCCCGACACCGCAAGAGTCCTATCGGCTTCCCGAAGGCATAGGTGAGACGATCGCAAACTGGGCCCCTTCCAACCAAACCCGATGTGAAGCTTGAAAATGCAAACAATCACGACGGTCGCCGAGCTTCGCCACGCTCTCGCAGAGGCTCGCCGAGCCGACAAATGTGTCGGATTTGTACCGACAATGGGCTATCTGCACGACGGCCACTTGGCGCTGATCGAGGCCAGCCGGGCGCAATGCGACGTCACCGTGGTCAGCATCTTCGTCAATCCCACTCAGTTCGGGCCAAAAGAGGATCTCAGCACCTATCCGCGCGACTTTCAGCGCGATGAAAAGCTGTGCCGCGATGCCGGTGTTGCGATCGTCTTCGCGCCCGCCGCGCAGGAAGTCTATCCGGCTCAATTCGAGACCTTCGTTGAACCAGGCGAACTCGCGAAACCGCTCTGCGGAGCTTTCAGGCCGGGACATTTTCGCGGGGTCGCGACGGTCGTAAGCAAGCTGTTCAACATGGTACAGCCGGACGTCGCGTTCTTCGGGCAAAAGGACTTTCAGCAGTGCGCGGTCGTGCGTCGCATGGCCAACGATCTCAATCTTCCGATCGAGATCGTTACTGTGCCGACCGTTCGGGAAGTAGACCGCCTCGCAATGAGCAGCCGCAACCGGTATCTCAGCGAGGAAGACCGAGGGCGGGCCCTCGCCATCAGTCGTGGACTCTTCGCCGCAGCGGAGGAGTTCGGCTTGGGAGAGCGGAACGTGGACAAGCTGATTGCAATCGCCAAGAGGCATTTGCAAACGGTCGATCGGCTGCAATATCTTGAGCTTGTCGACGGCGACACGCTCAAGCCCGCTGTAAGTCCGCTACGCCGCCCCGCGGCACTGTGCGTGGCGGCCTATGTCGGTTCGACGAGGCTTATCGACAACGTGATAATTCAGCCAACTCCGTAGCGCGACAGAGGCGAAAAAATCGTCTTGATTGAAGCTGTCCGACGCGAAGCGCCTCCCGCAGGCCGTCCTCACCTCAGTGGGGCGGCCGAAGGGATCATCTTCGAACAGGTGCAGTTTCGGCGCACGGACCGTCAGGTTCTTGCCATTCCCGAACTTTGCCTGGCTGAGCGCCGGATCGGCCTGATTGGTGACAATGGTTCAGGCAAGAGCACGATGTTGCGGCTGATGAACGGGTTGCTCCTGCCGACTCGCGGGCGCGTCAAGGTGGCGGGGCTCGATACGGTACGACATCGCAAAGACCTTCCGGCACAGGTCGGCTTTCTATTTCAGAATCCCGACCACCAGCTCATTTTCCCCACGGTTGCCGAGGAGGTCGCTTTCGGTCCGGTAGAGCGCGGCATACCGACGCAGCAGGCACGGCAGCAGGCGATGGCGCTTTTGGAGCGGCACGGCTGCGGCCAATGGGCGGACCGCAACGTCAATGAGCTGTCTGGCGGCCAGAAGCAACTTGTCTGCATCCTGGCGCTGCTCGCAACAGAGCCGTCGATCCTGTTGATGGACGAGCCTTTCGCCAGTCTCGACTTGCCGACACGACTGCGGTTGTACCGCCGGGTCACGGCGCTTCCGCAGCGGGTCGTGATGGCGTCTCATGATTTCGAGCTGCTCGCGGAGTTCGATCGCATAATCTGGCTGGATGCGGGCCACATCCGCCTCGATGGCCGACCCGCCGAAGTGCTGCCTGCCTACCGGGCTCATGCAACGATCGTTGGGGCAGGGGACGCCCTAACGTCATGATGACCGACGGCCTCGCGCCACAGACCTGGTTGCACCGCGTACCGGCCGGCGTCAAGCTTGCGGGCCTTGCCCTCCTCAGTGTGCTTTTGCTGCCGGTCGGCGACTGCCGAATTCTGGCGGGCATGTTGGCGATGATTGCCATGGTCTATGCCACCTTCGGCCGTGCCGGCATGGCGCGCCTCAAGTTGCTGCAGCCATTGCTGCCGCTGCTTGTGGTCGTCGGCGGCTTGCAGACCGCGTCGGGTGGTTGGAATGCCGGCGCCGTCGTCACCATGCGGCTGTTGGCGATGCTTCTGCTCGCCGATCTCGTCAGCATGACCACCACGATGAGCGCTCTGATGGAAGTACTGGCGCCGGTGCTCCGCTTGTTACGTCCGTTTGGCGTCAATCCGCGCAAGATGGCGCTCGCAGTCGCGCTTGTTCTGCGTTTTGTGCCGGTCCTGCTCGCAAGATGGCGCGCCCGGGAGGAGGCCTGGAAGGCACGCACGCACCGGCGCATTCCGCTGCGACTGGTGGCCGCTTTCGTCGCCGACATTCTGCAACTTGCCGACCGCGTCGCCGAAGCGCTCGATGCACGCGGTTTCGACCGGTCCGCCGCCGATCGTCACTCACCCCCGCTGTAGGAGAAAATCCCGTGGAGTCCCGCACCATCGTTCGTATCGCCCTGCTTGCCGCTATCATCGCAGCGCTTGGCATGGTGCCCAGCATCGTCTTGCCGATCGCCATGGGTGTCCCGATCACGGCCCAGACGCTCGGCGTCATGCTGGCCGGGATCGTCATCGGCCCTCGCCATGGCGCGCTGGCGGTGCTGCTGTTTCTGTTCGCGGTGCTGCTCGGAGCGCCGCTGCTGTCGGGCGGACGCGGCGGGCTCGGCGTGTTTTTCGGACCGTCCGTTGGCTTCCTGCTGGGCTTTGCGCCCGCCGCCTTTGTATCGGGTCTCGTGATGGCGCAGCTGAAGACCCTGCCGGTATTCGCGGCGGCGCTCGTTGCCGCGGTCACGGGCGGCATCGTGGTGGAATATGCCTTTGGTATTCTCGGCCTGATGGCGATGGCAAGGATGAGTCTGCCGCAGGCCTTGGCTGCAATCGCCGTGTTCGTGCCGGGCGATCTTTTGAAGGCGGTGGCCAGCGCCTTTGTCGCGGAGGCATCGCACCGGAGCTATCC
This sequence comes from Bradyrhizobium genosp. SA-3, assembly GCF_004212635.1. Taxonomy (GTDB): domain Bacteria; phylum Pseudomonadota; class Alphaproteobacteria; order Rhizobiales; family Xanthobacteraceae; genus Bradyrhizobium. The sequence continues at coordinate 38,576 of NZ_PSRT01000044.1, forward strand.
GGCTGCAATCGTCAGCCGTTCATGACCATGGCCTCCACCATCACTGCAACGCTGTCGCGGCATGCGAGCGAAACGCCGGACCGACCGGCCGTCGTTTGCGACAACCATGCGGTGAGTTGGAGAGATCTCGATCAGGCGGTGAATCGTCTCGCCGGACATTTGGCGAAGGTGGTGCCGGCGGGCCGCGGCGTTGCGTTGCATCTGCCCAACGGGCCGGCGCTCGTGCTGCTGTTTCTCGCCGCCTGTCGCGCAGGGCGGGAAGCGCAAATTCTCGATCCGTCCTGGCCGACGGAGACGGCGCGGCTCGCGCTCATGGCACTGGCGCCGGGGATCGTCGTCAGCAGTGACGCAACATTGGCCGGCGAGACGGAAGTGCTGGCGGTTGTCGATCCTCACGGTCCGTTCGAGTCCGTCGCGGACGCCATCGGCGCCGGTCCATCGTCCGCGGCAATTGCCGAGCCCGATCCGCTGACGCCGTTCTATGTCGGCTTCACCTCGGGGTCGACCGGAACGCCGAAAGGATATCGCCGCCACCATCGATCGTGGATCGAGAGTTTCCGGGCGGGGAACCGCGAATTCGACATCGGCGCGGGCGATATCGTCCTCGCGCCGGGCGCGTTGACGCATTCGCTATTTCTCTACGGCGTTGCGCACGGGCTCTATGTCGGAGCGACGGTCATTCTCTGTCGGCAGTTCCGGCCCAATCTCGTCAACCGTCTGATCGTATCGCACGGGGTGAGTGTGATCTATGGCGTACCAACCCAGCTCGAAATGATGATCGAGGCCGCCATGCGCGATGGCCTGCCACCATTCGCAAGCCTGCGCTGGATGTTGTCGTCCGGTGCCAAATGGCAAGGTCGCGCGCTTGCCGAATTACGGCAGCAATTTCCAGCGGCGCGTTTTGCCGAGTTCTACGGCGCGTCCGAGTTGAGCTTCGTCACCGTGGCGAAGGACGATGAGGATGTCCCATCGGACTCCGTCGGGCGTCCGTTCGCAGCTGTCAGCCTCACCATCCGCGACCATCTCGGGCGATGCCTTCCGCCTGGAGAGGCCGGTCAGGTGTTCGTCGCCAGTCCTTTCCTCTTCATGGAGTATGCCTGCGGAAGCGATACGCTGCTGCCACGTCACGGCGACGCGGTGTCGGTTGGCGACATCGGCATGCTTGACGAGCGCGGCCTCCTGCGGCTCGTCGGTCGTGCGAGCCGCATGATCATCACGGCCGGCAAGAATGTGCACCCGGAGGAGATCGAGCGTGTGCTCGAGGGACATCCTGCCGTGGTCGCGGCAGGGGTTCTGGGTGCCATCGACGAGCGTCGGGGCGAGCGGCTGGTGGCACTGCTCAGGCTCGGCCCGGATGGGCGCCTGCCGTCTTCTGATCTCATCAGCCATGCCCGCCTGAGCCTGCCGCTCTACAAGATCCCGCGCCGTTTTGCCGTGCCATCGCACTGGCCGATGACCTCGTCCGGCAAGACCGATTTCCACGCGCTGCGCCAGCTTTGGGAATCCGGCGCCTGCGAGTTGTTGCGATGAGGGCCGCATATCTCGTCGCCGCACGCCGCACAGCCGTTGCTCCTCGGGGCGGCGCCTTCAAGGCGGTGGAGGCCGACGAACTTGGCGCGGCGCCGATCCGGACCGTGCTGGCCGATACCGGCATCGCGGCGGAGGCGATCGACGACGTCATCTTCGGCAACGCGCTGCATGGCGGCGGAAACCCGGCGCGGCTCGCCGCGCTGCGGGCGGGTCTTCCCGATCACGTTCCGGCGCTGACCATCGACAGCCAGTGCTGCGGTGGCCTCGACGCGATCATGCTCGCCGCCGAGCGCATCGCGAGCGAAAGTGCGGATGCCGTCATCGCCGGCGGTGTCGAGAGTTTCAGTCGTGCGCCGCTGCGCGCGCGGCGACCACGTCACGCCGACGAGGCGCCGCAACCCTATGACCGTCCCCCGTTCGCGCCATGGCCGGAGCGGGACCCTGACATGATTGCTGCCGCCGCGACGCTGGCGAAAAGGTTTGGTATTTCGCGTGCACGGCAGGATGAATTCGCCATCGCAAGCCATCGCAAGGCGCTGCAAAATCCGCCCGCCGCGGCGGAGATCACGCCGCTCGCCGGCCTGTCGCAGGATGCCTTTCCTCGTGCCCTGACGGGGGCGACCTGCACACGCCTTGTACCACTTGCGGGCGACACTGCGTTCGGCGTGACGCGCGCGACGGTGGCGGTCGAAGCCGACGCGGCAGCAGCCCTGCTGGTGGTCTCCGAGACGATGGCCCGACGGCTCAGCGCGAGGCGGCCCTTGCGGATCATATCGGCGACCCGCCGCGGCGGCGATCCGGCCATGCCCGGCGCGGCGCCGATTGCGGCGGCAAAGAGCCTCCTTGCAGCGCAACGCATCGCGCCGACGCAGATTGCGGTGGCCGAGGTCATGGAGGCATTTGCCGCCCAGGCGATTGCCTGCCTCGACGGCATCGGGGTGCAGGAATCGGCGCTCAACCGTGGCGGCGGCGGACTCGCACGGGGACATCCGATCGGTGCATCCGGCGCGATCCTGCTGGTACGCCTCTGGCACGAAATGCAATCGGAATCATCCGGCGCGATTGGGCTGACGACCATCGCGGCTGCGGGCGGGCTCGGCAGCGCCCTGCTGGCTACGATCTAAAGATAAGGACGGGAAGCGATGATTCAGATATCGCCGAGCTCCGAACCACCGACACACGCGGGCCCACTTCGCGTCGCACGGGCGATCGATCTTGCAGCCTTCGTGGGCACCGAACTTGCTCCCGGCCGCTGGCGATCAGTGACGCAGGATGAGGTCGACCGTTTCGTCGCGCTGACGGGTGATCGGAACTGGGTTCACACCGATGTCGAGCGCACCAGGCGCGAACTCGACGGAGGTACGACGATCGTGCCCGGCCAATTGCTCCTGGCGCTCGTATCAGGTCTTTTGCAGGAAGCATATTTCGTCGAAGGTGCCGCGCAAAGCCGTGCGGCGGGCATCCGTGCGGTTCGGTTTCGCCATCCGGTACGTCCCGGCGCTGTGTTCCGGTTACGGGCGCGATTGACTCTCGTGAGGCGGCGGCCGCGTTTCGTGCAGGTGGACGCATCGTGCGATCTCGAGCTGGGCTCCGGACAACGTGCTCTAACCTCACAGCGCACCGATGTTTTTTTCGACTGAGGCAGCTGCCTTATGCGAAGGAATGGATGAGCTAGAGCATGCTGTTTTTACACGGAAACATAGCCTGAGTTTTTGAAGTAGTTGGTGCACTCCTCCTTGGAGAAGAGATCGAGGAGTTCACCAACCTTTCGCCAGGTTGCCTCCACGTCACGAGGTTCTGCAGCTCGCATGAGGTGTTTGAGTTTGGCGAAGACCTGCTCGATCGGATTGAGGTCGGGGCTATAGGCCGGCAGGAAGATACGGTGGGCGCCTCTGGCGCGAATGGCTTGGCGAGCCGCTTTGCCCTTGTGGCTGCCAAGATTGTCGAGAATGACGATCTCGCCCGGTGCGAGGGTGGGTGCCAGCACCTTTTCGACATACAGCGTGAAGAGCTCACCGTTGATGGGACCATCAATCACCCAAGGTGCGCTGATCCGATCGTGACGCAGCGCCGCGATGAAGGTCATGGTCTTCCAATGGCCGAAGGGCGCAGAGGCCTGGAGGCGCTGCCCACAGGGTCCCCAGCCGCGTAACGGCGCCATATTGGTTTTAATCCACGTCTCGTCGATAAAAACCAACCGCGTGACGTCGATCCTGCCTTGATGGGCTTTCCAGCGGGTCCGCTTACGGGCGACGTCGGGGCGATCCTGCTCGGCTGGTAGAAGCGTTTTTTTTGAAGCTGAGCCCCTCAGTGTGAACAAAAGTCCACACCGCCCGCACGTCTGTCTTAATCCCGCGTGCAGCCAGTTCCTGCGTCAGCTTGCGCAAGGTGAATGGCCCCGAGCGAATGCGCTTGCGCAGCCAGTCGGCGTTGGCATCCGACAGAACCCGCTTCTTGTGGCCGCCGATCTGACCGGGTGACAGGCCTCCGGTATCCCGTCTCAGATTCTTCCACTTCGTCACACAGGAAGGGCTGATCTGGAGCGCCTCGGCAATCGAACGAACTGTTTCCCCCGCGTCAGCTCGCGCCAAAGCCCGTTCCCGGATGTCTTCCGAATAGGGTCGCGTCATCCATGCTGGCCTCCTCCCTCCAGCATGGATGTTGAATCAGAAATCGCTCCCAGTGGGAATCCCGATTCCAGTCAAAAACAATATGCTCTATCATAGGTTTGGCTGGTGTGGGAAAGGCGGTAGCACTCCCCCGCACCAATCAAACGATTTTGCATCCCAATCCAGGATTTTCGCCGATTCGTACGCCCGACGGTACTCGATGCGTTGAGCGCGAAGGGTACTCGGCTGCTCGGTCAGTCCGGCCGGACCATTTCGAACATGTTTTCGGGCGTCATCTCGAAATAGTCTCCGCGACGCCCCGCGCGTGCGATCGGTCGTGCGAGCGCGGTGTCGTAGACGCCATCCCTGATAAATGCTTTGTCGATATGGACGGCGACGACTTCGCCGAATGTCAGCCAGGCTTCGGCGTCTCGCCCATCCGCGCCCTTGAGTCGGATGATTTCCGTTACCTTGCACTCGAAGCATGCGGGGCTTTCCGCCACGCGCGGCACATTGACGAGCCTGCTGGGCGCAGCCGTCAGTCCAGCGATGGTGAACTCGTCGATCTCAGGTGCGACGTGAGCAGCAGTTGCGTTCATTTGCCTGGCGAGATTCATGGTGACGAGATTCCAGCAGAACTCCCTCGTCTCTTGGACGTTCTCAACGCTGTCTTTCCAGTTTGTGGAAGAGAATCCAACGATCGGTGGCTTGTAGCTGAAAGCATTGAAGAAGCTGTAGGGGGCAAGATTGACATTGCCCTTGGCATCGAGCGATGAAATCCAGCCGATCGGCCGCGGCGCGACGATGGCATTGAAGGGATCGTGTTTCAAGCCGTGCCCCTTCGCCGGCTCGTAGAAGTGGATGTCTTGCGACGCGGCGCGGGTTGCCCTCGGCTCCATTGTTCAAATGTCCTGCCAGAATTGATCATAGCTGGGTCTGCGCCGTTCATCGAAGGATCGCAATCCCTCACGCCACTCGGCCGGCGGAACATCCTCGGGCGAAGACAGCACGCGCGCCCAATCCGTTTCGTCGTGATGGGCAAGGTTACGTTTCGCGGCAGCGATCGCGCCCGGCGGCGCCGACTGCACGATACCCAGCGCGAGGTCGATTGCGCTTGAGAAGACATCAGCCGTTGGGACCACGCGATTTGCCAATCCCCATTCGACGGCCTCGGCTGCGCTCAACCGGCGGCGGGTCAGGATCAACTCGGCGGCACGCCTCGTGCCCACCGCCCGGTGGAGGCGCGCCAGCGCGGTGTTCGGGATGACGCCGTGTCCCAATTCGGGGAGGGCGACATAACTCTCCGTTCCCATCATGACGAGATCGCAGGAGAGCGTCAGCTCAAATCCGCCGCCGAGAGCGCCGCCCTGGACCGCCGCGATGGTGGGACGCGTCTCCTCGGCCAAGGCGCGAAACAGCAGGGCGGGATCGGTTGGGTCGTGAGCGCCGCTCATCCATCCAGCCTTCAGATCGTCAATGTTGGCGCCCGCGCAGAACACCGGACCATTGGCGGCGATCACGATGGCTCGCGCCTTCTCGTCGCGAGACCGCTCGATCAGCTCGAGCAGCATCGCGACCGAAGCCCTGGACAGGGCATTGCGTCGCTGCGCGTCGTTCAAGGTAAGAACGGCGATGTCGCCGTGGCGGCTGTAAAGCACCGGCATGGTCAGGCTCCCGCTAAACTGGAGAAATCGCCGAGCAGATGCCGCCGGATGTCGTCCGGAACGGCATATGGCTTACCCGCCTGGAGCAGCACGCAGGATGCTGTCGCGGACGCCACGCATGTCCCGGCGCGGAAGACGCCTTGCAGGACCTCGAAAGACGAGCGGCCGATATAAGTGACGGTCGAGCCGATATTGACCTCGCCCGGATAGAAGATTTCGGCATGGAATTCGATGGTCAGCCGTCCGACCACGACGTTGAGCCCATCCATCAGGCGGCTGATCGCGGGATCCGCAAACAGCTCCATGCGACCGCTTTCCAAGAAGCTGGCGATCGCTGCGTTGTTGACGTGCCGGAACTGATCCGTATCTGCGTTGCGCAGCTTTTCCAGGCTCCAGAACCGGAAGTGCTCCGGCATCAGCCGTGGCGTTGAAGGGGCGCGCGAAACCGGATCCTCGTTCATCCGACGCTCCCTCACTCGCGCGGTCGGGAGTGCTCGGTGGCCTCGTGCTCGATCCGGTAATAGATCTCCTCGGCCATCGGCTGACGCATTTCCTCGATGATGTGCCCGACAAGCCCGACCGCGCGAGCCGCCACGGCGAGGCCGCGGCACATCTTCCAGGGCAGCTTGAACTCCGAGGCGATGGCTGCCATCGCGCCGGTGACGTTGAGGGGAAGCGGCCGGCCGTATTGCTGGCTTGCCTCCGCGCCGATGTTCTCCATCAGCTCCACGTATCGACCAGCAAAACCGGTTTCGCGCGCGACCTTGAACAGGGCCGGTGTGCGCGGATCGATCGGCTTGTGGAAGGGATGACCGACGCCCGGAATGATCTCACGCCGGCTCCTGTGGGCGCTGACGATGTCGGCCGCCAGCCGCTTCAGATCGACGGACGCCTGCGGGTCGGGCAACGCCTCCTGGAGCATCTTCGCCGCGTTGTCCAGCGAGCCGACGAACACGGAGCCGAGTCCCAGCAGTCCCGCGGCCACCGAAGCCTGCACGGCTTCCGGCGCGCCGCAATAGGTCATGCGCGTGGCGAGGGACGAGGGCGTAATTCCATGCTCTACCAGGATCACCATCATGGCGTTGAACATGCGCGCTTCGTTCGCGTTCGGAAGGCGTGCGAAAATCTCGAGGAACGCCATCTGTCCGAAATCGACGACGCCGACGATCTCGGTGCAGAGGTCGAGCCCGTGGACCTTGATTTGCGTGGGAGTCGCCCAAGCGATGTCGGATTTGATCTCGTGTTGTTTCATGTCAACCTCGTCAGGTGATGGGAGCGGAGCTGAGGAGCTGGGAGGCGTGCTCCCTCAGCGCTGCCTTGCGAATCTTGGTGCCGTTCGGGCCGTCGATGACCGGGAACGCGTCGACCTGAACGATGCGACGCGGGACCTTGTAGTTGGCGATGCCTTCGCGGCAGTAGGCGAGCAGCTCCGTCTCGCCGAGCTGGCGGTCGGCGCGAACAAAGGCAACCGCAACGTCTCCTTCGCCTTCGAGGCGCACGCCAACGACCTGAGCGGCACACACGTCCGGATGGCGGCAGAGAAACGTCTCGATCTCGCTGGGGTCGACTAGGTAGCCGCGCAGGCGCAGGCCGTCGCCGATGCGCGACAGGAAAACGAAGGCCTCCTTGTCCGCATAAGCGAAATCGCCGGTTCGGTACCAGCCGTCGGAGGTGAACGACCGCGCGGTTGCGGCCTCGTTGTTCAGATAGCCGGACATCACATTGTAGCCTCGGATCTGCAACTCACCGGTCGCGCCGGGCGCCACCGGCGTTTCGCTGTCGAGCTCGACGATGCGAAATGCCATCTCGCCGGAGAGCAAACGACCGCCAGGCAGCGACCTGGCTTCGATCGATTCGGAGGGCGAGCGCGCGGCCATCAGGGCAAAACCTTCGGATGAGCCGTATACGCTCACGAGGCGCAATCGCCATTTGTCTTCGGCCGTCCTCATCACCCGATCGGTCAGGCCCGCAAAATCGGCAAAACCTCCGGCGCGCAGCGTCGAGAGTTTTGCCGCAGGCACGTTGAAGACGGCATCGAGCAGTCCGTCGGAGCCAAACACATGGGTCGCCGCGTGTCGCTCGATCGCCGATGCGGCTTCGCCGGCCTTGAAGACCGGCAGGAGAATGCAGGTTCCGCCGCCCGCAAGCGTCGCTATGGCCTGGACAAATCCCAGGACCCCATAGAGGGGCAACGCACACAGCGTCTTGTCGCCGGGATGGATGTCGAATGCCGAAGCGACGGTGTGGCCGTGGGTGCGGCAGCTATGCTGGTCGTGAACCGCGAGCTTCGGCGCACCGGTCGTTCCGGACGTGCTGAACGTGCACAGCAGATCCTGCGGCCGGCCAACAGCTTCAACATGACCGTCGGCGCCCGCATGGAAACGGCTCGGGTCGGCGATCTCGATGACGTGCGCGAGCGTGGGCACCTCACCCTGGATGTCGCGCACGATCTGCGCGAAGGCCACTTCGAGGAAGCTGGTCGCTGCCACGACGGCTTTCGCGCGGGACAACGCGATGACATGGAGTGCTTCGGCGCGCCGGTATCGCGTGCTGATCGGAACGACCAAAATCCCCTGATGCGCGGCGGCAAACAGGAATTGCAGCCAGGTCGGGCCATCAGGGATCCAGAGCGCGATCACGTCGCCGCGCGTCAAGCCGAGGCTGCTCAGAAAGGCTGCCGCGCGGTTCGACGCTTCGGCCAGATCCCTGCGCGTAGCGACATAGTCGCCCAGATAGATCGCCGGCGCGTCGGCATTGTCTTCGAGCAGACCGAAAAAGGCGCTTGGCGCTCCACTCATTGTGATCCCCTGCGTCAGTTGGAAAGAGCCTGGCGAGCGATTTGAATTCGCTGCATCTCGGATGTGCCTTCGCCCAGCCGGAACGCGCGGGCATCCCGATAGAAACGCTCGATGGGGAGCTCGCACATGTACCCCATCCCGCCGAAGATCTGGAGGCAGCGATCGACGACGCGGCATCCCATCTCGCTGGCGTACAGCTTGGCCCTGGACACCGCGATCCGTGCGGTCGGATCTTCCTGGTCGCACATTGCGGCGGCGCGATAGATCAGCGCCCGCGTTGCTTCGATCTCGACATCGTTGTCCGCGATCATGAACTGAATGGCCTGATGGCCCGCAAGCTGCGAGCCGAACGCGCGGCGCTCCTTCGCGTAAGCGACGGACATGTCATGCGCGCGTTGCGCCAATCCCAGCGACCGGCAGGCCGAGAGGATTCTGTCGTGGTTGATCGAGGCCATCATTACCAGGAAGCCGTCGCCGGGGCGGCCGAGAACGTCGGCATCCGCAACGAAGCAGTCCTCAAGCGAGAAGCCGTTCAGATGATAGCCGTGCCACCCCATCTTCTTGTAGCGCGTCATGCCGACGAGCCCCGGATTGGTGCGCTTGACGATGAACGTGGTCAGCCGCCTCTTGAGGGAGGCGGAGGCATCGGTGACGGCCAGCACGATCACGTAGTCGCAGGTCTCGACGTTGGAGATGAACTGCTTCGCTCCTTCGAGGCGCCAGCCGCCCTCGACCTTCATCGCCTTGGTGCGGATCGCGCCGAGATCCGAGCCGGCATCCGGTTCGGTGAGGGCATATGTCATCGTCACGCGGCCGGACACGAGATCGGGAAGAATGCGGCCGCGCTGCTCCTCGTTGAGGTGGATCAGCGAGAGTGGCAGGAATCCGACGACCTCGGACAGCGGAACGGAGGTGTGGGTGACCTCTTCCAGGATTCCGACCTGCGCCGCGACCGGAAGGCCGTACCCGCCGAGCTCGGGCGGAAGATTGAAGCCGTAGATCCCGAGCTCCGATGCCTCGCTGCGCAGCTTGGCCAAGAGATCGGGAGATACGTTGTCGTCGCTCTCGATCTGCTGTTCGAGCGGCTCCAGACGGTTGCGGACGAATCCCCGCACCGTCTGGCGGAGCATCGTCATTTCATGCGAGGCAAGGTCGATCATGGAAATCTCCGAAAACGATTTCGTAAATAACCTAGACGCCGGCGAACTCCTGTGTCAAGTGTTGGCGGCAAGAGGCTTGAATGAAGCAGCGGATCAACATCGTAGAGCTCGCCCGGCATTTGGGGCTCGCCGTGTCGACGGTCTCCAAGGCCATCAACGACCGCGGCGATGTGAGCGATGCGACCAAGCGGCGTGTGCTGGAAGCGGCGGACAAATTTGGCTTTTCACCGGATCCGGCGGGGCGGCGGCTTCGCACCCAAACGTCCGAGACGATCGGCTTCGTGCTGTCGCCGCCGCAGACCCATTTCGCGCATCCGTTCTTCCTCGATCTGCTCATGGGGATTGACCAGAACCTCAGTCAGACCCCGTTTCAGCTCATCATCGTCGCCGGTCGAACGCTGGAGACGGAGATCGATTGCTTCCGCCGGCTGGTCGAGCGGCAGCGGGTCGACGGTGTGCTGTTCGGCCGCACGCGCCGCGACGATCCCCGGATCCGCTATCTCCAGGAACGCAACGTGCCGTTTGTCGCGCTGGGTCGAAGCGAGACCGGCAAGCCGTTTCCCTTCGTGGACATCGACCGAACGGTCGCCGGCCGCAACGGAACCGCCCGTTTCGTAGGGTTTGGACATCGCCGGATCGGGCTCTTGAGCACGCCGGGATACCTCATGATCAGCCACCTCTTGCAGGAAGGCTATCGCGCGGCCCTGAAGGCGGCGAAGTTGCCATTCGATGCTGATCTCGTGGTCGAGACCAGCACCAGTGAAGAGGGTGGGCTGAACGGCGCCCGGCAGCTGCTCGCCATGAGCGATCCGCCGACGGCGATCATGTGCGGTCATGACCTGATTGCCACCGGCGCGATGCAGGCGATCGCGGAAACGGGCAGGCGCCCGGGCGTCGATGTTTCGGTGATCGGGTGCGACAATCACCCGCTCGGTCCCTATCTGAATCCGCCCCTGACCACATTTTCCGCGCCGACGTTTGAGGCTGGCCGCCGCATGGTCGATCTGCTTCTTGCCTCCATGGACGGCCGTTCGCCCAAGGAATTGCAGGAAATCTGGTCGCCCGAGCTGATTCTGCGCTCGTCTCACGGCAGCCAATTGGTCGCGGCCGGCGAAATCTGAAGGCCACCATCTCTCGCTTGACAAGCCGGGCCCGCGCGACCTAGATTACGAAATCGTTTTCGTAAATCGGGAGTTTGCGATGTGGCCTCTGCAGAAAGTCGCGGTTCTTGCGTTTTCGATGCTTCTCGCGCTCGCCGGGCAGGCGTCCGCTGAGGATCTTCGCATCGGAGCAATCTTCCCCCTAAGCGGCGCCAACGCCGATTACGGCGATCTCTACATGGGGGCGACCGAGCTCGCGGTCTCCCACCTCAACGACGCGAAAGTGCTCGGCGGAAAGCTGTCGATCGCCTACGAGGACAGTCAGGCGCTCCCGCAGCAGGGGGTGATCGCCATGAACAAGCTCGTGAACGTCGAGAAGGTCAGCTACGTGCTCTCCGCTTTCACCGGCGTGTCCAAGGCGATCTCCACGACAGCGGCGCGAAGCCACACGGTTGCCGTCAATGGCGGCGGGGTCGGGCCCGACCTTGCCGAACTCGGTGAGTATTTCTGGAACGTCATCCCGCTGGCCAATTTCGAGGTGCGGGCGATGGCGCCCTACCTCGTCCAGAAGCGGGGATTGAAGCGGTTTGTCCTCGTCTATGTCGACGATCCGCTCGGCCAGTCGATCAAGCGCGAGCTCGAATCCAGCCTGCCTTCGCTCGGCGCGACGCTTTCCGAGGCGCTGTCCGTGCCGTCGAATGCGCAGCAGTTCAGCGGGGTTGCGGCGCGGGTGCGCGATGCCAAGCCGGACGTCGTCTACATCGCCTCGTTCGGCGCGCAGCAGTCGCAGATTATCAAGCAGTTGCGCGACAACGGCGTTACGCAGCAGCTCGCCAGCTACTCGGGGTTCGCGATTCCCGCCATCGCCAGCCTTCCCGAGGCCAAGGGAGCGCTGTTCACGACGCAGCGCATCGACTGGAATTCCGGCGATCCGGTGACCAAGCGCTTCACGCGGGAATACCAGACCAAGACCAACAGGGCGCCGACGGCCTACGCCGCGAACTACTACAACGCCGTGATCCTGTACGGCACCCTGGCGTCGGCTTTGCAGAAGGCCGGCTTGCCGATCACGGGCGAGAACCTCTTGGCGGAGCGTCGTGAGATCGGAGCGTTCGATCTGGTCGGTGGGCGTGTCACCTTCGAGAAAGACGGCACGATCCGGTCGGCGATGCAGATCAACGAAGTGGATGGCGAGCCGGCCATCGTTGAGACCGTTGCGGCTCACTAGCTCTGGCGCCTGTGCGAGGACCCATGCTGCTACTCCAACTCATCATCAACGGGATCCAGGTTGGGGCGCTCTACGGCCTGACCGCGGTCGGTTTCTCGCTGATCTTCGGGGCCACGAAGATCTTCCACTTCGCTCACGGCGCGAGCTTCGCGATCAGCGCGTACGTATTCTACTATCTCTATGCGGTTCTCCTGGTCTGGTGGCCGATCGCGATCCTCGCGGCCTGCATCGTGGTCGTGGTGTTCGGAGTTACCCTGGACCGTTATGTCTATGGCCCGATCCAGAGCACCGACGGATCGTTCTTCACGATCTTCGTGGGCTCCTTCGGCGTCGCCGTCGTCATTCAGAACCTGATCGGGACCGTCTTCGGGCGCGGCTTCATTTCGGTGCCCTCGGTATTGAGCAGGAGCGTCGAGCTCGTGCCCGGACTCTACGTGGCGCCCACGGCGGGGATTGCCGTCGTCACCGCGGTGGCGTGCTTCGTCGCGCTCCAGCTGTTTCTCGGCAGGACCAATATCGGGATCGCACTCCGCGCGCTGTCCGAGAGTCCCGCGCTGGTGCGGACGTTTGGCTTGAACCCGAAGGCCGTGTCGACATGCGCGTTCGCGCTCGGCTCCCTGCTCGTCGTCCCGGCCGCCGTGCTCACCAGCATGACGTCGGGGCTGAATGCCGCGATCGGCGGCCGCGTCATGCTGATCAGCGTTGCCGCCACCATCGTCGGCGGCGTCGGCAGCCTGCGCGGCGCTGCCTGCGCGGGGCTGCTGCTGGGCATTGCGGAAAACCTGGCGTTGTGGCGGTTCGATCCGCAGTGGAGCGAGGCGGTCACCTTCCTCATTCTGTTCGCGTTCATCGTCCTGCGTCCGTCAGGCTTTTTCGGCCGCGTCGTGACTAGCTGAGGGCCTGCATCGTGATCGCTTATCTCGTAAACCTTGCAACGCTGGTCTGCATCAACGCCATTTTGGCGATCACCCTGAATTTCATCATGGGATATGCGGGCATTTTCTCGCTTGCCCACGCGGTGTTCTTCGGCGTCGGCGCGTATGTTGCGGCATTCATTGCCTTGCAGTGGACGGATTCGTTGCTGCTTCAGTTACCGGCCGCGATGCTCATCGCCGGAGTGATCTCGGCGGCCCTGGCCCTGCCTGCCTTGAGGGTGCGAGGCGACTACTTCGTGGCGGCCTCGCTCGGCTTTCAGGTCCTCGCCGCAACAGTGTTCTCGGAGTGGAAGTCGATCACGGGCGGCATCGGCGGGCTCGTCGGCATCCCGCCGGCAAGCATCGCGGGACACGCGTTCGGTGATCCCGTCGAGTTCCTCGGCCTTGCCGGCGTGACATTGGCCATGGTGGTGGTCCTGACCACGGCCATCGTGCGTTCGAGCTTCGGTCGCAGCCTCAAAGCCATCAGGGACAGCGAGTCGGCCGCGCTGGCGTTCGGGAAAAATGTCGCGCTGATCAAGACGCTCTCGGTGTTCTACTCGACCGCGATCTGCGCCGTGGCGGGCGTTCTGTATGCCGACTACCTCAGCTTCATCAACGTCGAGAGTTTCACCATCGATGCCTCGACGCTTTTCATGGCGATGGTGATCGTCGGCGGCATCGGAACGGTGTGGGGGCCGATCGTCGGGGCGGTTCTTCTTACGCTGCTGCCGGCTGCCTTGACCTATCTACCGTTCCTCCCGCGAACCGAGATCGGATCCGTGCAGCAGATGATCTACGGGCTCGCGATGGTTCTCTTGATGATCTTCAAGCCGGACGGCCTGATGGGCGTGAAGCAAGGGGAGGCGTGACGTGCTGCAAGTGTCGAAATCGCCCGTCCCGCCGGCGACGCTTCTGGAGATCGTCAATCTCACCAAGAGCTTTGATGGCGTGAAGGCCGTCGAGGATGTCTCGCTGCATCTGCGCGAAGGGATCATCACCACGCTGGTCGGCCCGAACGGGGCAGGGAAGACAACGCTCTTCAACCTGATCACCGGACATCTGCGGCCGACCGCAGGCGATATCCGCTGGCAGGGCGAATCGATCGTCGGCACCACGCCGTGGAAGATCGCGCGTCTCGGTGTGGCCCGAACCTTCCAGGATCTCCGTCTCTTCTCCCACATGACAGTTTTCGAGAACGTGCTCACGGTGATGGAGAAGAGCGCCTGGTTCTGGCAGTCGGAGGCGGGAAGCGGCGCGGAGCGACACCAGCGCGTGCATGAGATCCTCGATGCCACTGGGCTACTGCACAAGGCCGGCGTTCGCGCGAACGATCTTGCCTATGCGGAGCGCAAGTTCCTGAGCATGGCGCGGATCATGGCCACCAAGGCCAAGATGTGGCTCCTCGACGAGCCAGCGTCGGGGCTCGATCCCAGGTCCTACGAACGCTTCGTGGCGCTGCTGCGCAGTGAAGTCCGTCGCGGCATCACGATCTGCATCATCGAGCACAACCTCGAGATCGTCGTGAGCATCTCCGACAGGATCAGCTTCCTCGATCAGGGGCGGCTTCTCGCCGACGGCGAGCCCGAGGAGATCCTCGGGAATCCGGAGTTGTCATCCATCTATTTCGGCGAACGCAACTCATGACCGATGCTCTCATCAGTGTTGATAATCTCCGCGTCGGCTACGGTGGCCGCGTCGTCCTCGACGATGTCAGCCTTCAGATCCGAAAGAACGAGGTGCTTTGCCTCGTCGGTCATAACGGTGCCGGCAAGTCGACCTTGCTGAATTCGCTGTTCGGGGTGGCCTCCCGCCAGGGCGGCGAGATATCGGTGGACGGCCAGCGCTTGCACCAACCGGAACCGAAGAAGATGGCGGCCCTGGGCATCGGCCTCGTGCCCGAAGGCCGCGGCATTTTTCCGGGCCTCACTGTCGACGAGATCTTCCGCCTTGCGATGTGGGCGACCGACGTGCCGCAGCGAGAGCAGCCCGAGCGCATCGAGTGGGTGATGTCGATCCTGCCCCGCATCAAGACGTTCTACGCCCGCCGCGCGGGCACGCTGTCGGGGGGACAGCAACAGATGGTCAGCATCGCGCGCGCTCTGCTGAGCCGCCCCCGCTGTCTCCTGATGGACGAGCCGTCGATCGGTCTGGCGCCGAAGCTGTTTCAGGATCTGTTGCAGCCGATCCGGCAACTCCAGCAGCAGCTTGGACTGTCGATCCTGCTGGTCGAGCAGAACGTGAAGGAAGCGTTCAAGATATCCGACCGCGTCTTGGTGATGCGCTCGGGCGCAATCATCCACGAAACTTCGCCCGACGAATTGGCAGACAACAAGGTCCTCATGCAGTTCTACTGAACTGAAGGCAGACATCGAAGGCAGCGTCATGCAACACAGTATCCTATTCGCAAACAGTGACCGGCTGCGTCCGCCTGCCGGCCATTATTCCCACACCTGCACCGCCGCTGGCCTCGTGTTCGTGTCCGGACAGCTTCCGGTCGATGTGAACGGGACCCCCATGACCGACCAGCCGTTCGAGCGGCAGGCGGGGCAGGTGCTCGCCAATGTCGATGCCTGCCTCGAAGCCGCAGGGACCGATCGAAGCCGGCTCCTCCAGGTGCGCATCTACGTGACTGACATGAACTCTTGGCCGGCCTTCAACCAGATCTATGCCGATTGGATCGGCGATGTCCGGCCGGCGAGGGTGGTCGCCGGCGTGGCGTCCCTTCATTTCGGATTGCTGCTGGAAATCGAAGCCGTCGCGCTTGCTCCCGCCTGAACGGGCCGGTGCGCTCAACAGGAACGCTGCACAACACGGAGGAAAGCGTGATGCCCACGAGGCGCTTCACCATTCTCGGCCTGCTTGGCCTGGCCGCTGCACACCCCGCATCGCGCGCCTTCGCGCAAGGCGGCGCGGCACCCATCAAGATCCGCGTCGCTTCGGTGATCTCGTCGGCCTGGCTTCCGCTCTGGGTGGCAAAGGACAAGGGCCTCTTTCTGGAGAAAGGGCTCGACGTCGAAATCATGACGGTCCAGAACCTCTCCACGACGATCGGTGCGCTTGGGCGCCAGCTGGACATTTCGGGCGCTACCGCCATCGATATCGTGAAGGCGGCTGCGGGCGGTCTCGATGTCGTGGGCGTGTGCGGCAACACGATCGAGACAGCAGCCAATCGGCAGATGCGCCTCATGGCTGGCAATCAGTCCGGGATCACCTCGATCGGCCAGCTGAACGGCAAGACGATCGGCACGCCATCGATCAACGGCGTCGTCCACATCGCGACCCTGCTTGCCCTCAAGCGCGGCGGGGTGGATCCAAAAGGCGTGCGCTTCATCGAGATGATGTTTCCCAACATGGCGGACCAGCTCAAGGCGCAACGCGTCGATGCGGTCGAGACGGTCGAGCCATTCGTCATTGCGTTGAAGAAGTCGGGCCACATCGACCTGGGCGATCCGATGCTACAGGTCGGCGATCCCATTACGTTGACGTGCTGGATGGCGAATGGCACCTGGGCGCGCACCAATCCAGACGCGATTGTGCGCTGGGTCGCCGCGCTCGAGGAGGCAAGGGCCTATATCGCCGGCTACGAGGTGGAAGCGCGCGCGATCCTCGCCAAATGGACGCGTCTGCCGAATGACGTGATCGAAAGCATCGTGCTGCCAACGTACAGCACATCTTTGACTGCAAGGCACATCTCGGCGTGGATCGAAGCGACGCGGGGGACTGGGCAACTCACCGCTCAGTTGAGTGCATCCGATCTGGTGCTGAAGTGACACGAGGCGATTGACGCTGATCATGACAACCCAACCCAGTTTTGAGTGCGAGCGCCTCTGCATCGACTTGCCCGGTGCGCCGGGTGTTCGCCGCATCATCGAGGATCTCGATCTCGAAGTCGGAAGAGGCGAGTTCGTCTCGATCCTCGGCGGCTCCGGTACCGGAAAAACGACCCTGCTGCGGACGCTGGCGGGGCTGACGCCCTACAGCTCGGGCCGCGCCGTATACGAGGGGCGCGAGGTCCGCTCCCCGGTCCCCGGGATGGCCATGGTGTTCCAGGACTACGGGCACGCTCTCTTGATGTGGCGAACCGTGCGGAGAAACGTGGCGCTCGGCGTGGAAGGGCGCCTCCGCGACCGTGAGCTCGATGAGAAGGTTCGGAACGCCATCCGCATGGTCGGGCTCGAGCGATTCAGGGATGAATATCCGTGGCGACTGTCGGGTGGCATGCAGCAGCGGGTGCAGATCGCCCGGGCGCTCGCCATGGAGCCGAGCGCTCTGTTGATGGACGAGCCGTTCGGCGCGCTGGACGCGATGACGAAGGCCTCGCTGCAGGACCAGCTTCTGGCGGTCCAGGCCGAAACCGGCGCGACCGTGCTGTTTGTCACCCACGATATCGAGGAGGCGATCTATCTCAGCGATACGATCATCCTCCTGAAAGGCAGTCCGGCCCACATCGCGCGGCGCATCAGCGTCGACCTGCCGCGGCCGCGGGACCAGATCGCGACCAAGGAGCGTCCCGAATATCTGCGGCTGCGTCATCAGCTCTACGAGGCGTTTCGCCATGAGATCCATGCTTAGACGTGCAGGGATCGCGCTCAACGCGCCGGCGCTCGCGACCGCCTTGGTCCTTCTCGTGGCGTGGGAAGTCGGCGTCAGGACTGCCGCGACCCGGTTCGAATTCCTGCCGGCGCCGACGGAGATCGGCCAGGCGCTCCATGGTGCGATCCGGTCCGGCCAGATCATCGGCGATTCCGAGCACACGGTCGCCTGCGCCCTGGCCGGATGGGCCATTGCAAGCGTGCTTGGCGCGGCCATCGCGTTCGCGCTCGCGTTTTCGCCTACTGTCCATCGCTTCTTCAGCGCCTCGCTCGAACTCCTCCGGCCTTTGCCAGCCGTTGCGTTCGTTCCAGTCGCGGTCCTGCTGTTCGGGTTCACCGTCACCACGGAGATCACCGTGATCGTCTTCGCGAGCGTGTGGCCGGTCATCGTCAACACCGTCGCCGGGGCGAAGGCCATCCACCCAAGGCTCCTCGATACGGCCGCGACGCTGCATTTGTCGCGAACCCAACGGCTCGGCAAGGTCATCCTTCCCGCGGTGCTGCCATCCACCATGGTCGGCGCCCGTGTCGCGCTCGGTCTCGCACTCGTCGTCGCTGTTATCGCGGAAATGGTCGGCAATCCGGCCGGGCTCGGCTGGGGTCTGGTGACGGCGCAGGAAGCTCTCCAGCCGGGCCTCATGTTTGGCTATCTCGTCGCCACGGGTGCGCTCGGCGTTCTCCTCAACGCGTGCCTTCGAGTGACATTCGCACGGCTGTTTCCCGGAATTCGGGAGCTTCAGCAATCATGATCGCAACCAACGCACCCGCGCAGGCTGTCGCCGGTAGCAGAGGACGCCGCTGGGCCTTCCATGCGGCTAACAACGCCTGGTCGGCGTTGCAAGGGCTGCTGCCGCTGATCGCCTTGCTGTTGCTCTGGCAGGTGCTGGGCGATCCGCGCTCGCCATACTTTCCGCCTCCATCCACATGGGCAGCCGCCCTGATCGATCGGACGAGCGCAGGGGATCTCGTTCCCGCTGTGCTAGTGACGTTTCAGTCGGTCGCTGCGGCTCTTGTCCTTGCCACGGCACTGGGCGTCGGCATCGGCGGACTGATCGGCGCCTCGCCCGGTCTGGCGCGCTGTCTCGGGCCGACGCTGGAATTCCTGCGCACGTTGCCGCCTCCCACCATCGTGCCGGTGGTGGCCTTGATCATCGGCGTCAACGAAAAGATGAAGCTGTTGGTGATCGTGTTCGCGGCGCTCTGGCCGGTTCTGCTCAACACCACGTCGGGCGTGCGGTCGCTGCATCCGACGCTGCTCGAGGCCGCGCGATCCCTACAGCTCGGTGCGATCGCGCGAGTGACCAAGATTTTCCTGCCGGCGCTGCTGCCGTCGATCCTGACGGGCGTGCGCGTCGCCGCTCCGCTGGCGATCATCGTATCGCTGCTGGCAGAGATGCTGACACTGATGCCGGGGCTCGGCGCGTTGCTCCTGATGGCTCAACGCAATTTCAACGCGGCCGAGGTCTTCGGTCTGCTGGCCGTCGTCGGCTCGTTCGGCTTCATCCTCAACGCGGCGCTTGCCGCTTTCGAATCCTGGGCCTTGATGCCTCAAGGCCGGTCTTAAAGGATACGGATCATGTCCATCGATTTCGAACGGAAGGGCGCCGTCGCGGTCGTCACGATCAACCGGCCCGACGCCATGAACGCTCTCGACGTCGCGCACGATCGCGCGCTCGCCGAGGTCTGGAAAGAGTTCGAGGCGGACGCGAATTTGCTGGTCGCTGTCCTGACCGGTGCGGGCGGTCGTGCGTTCTGTTCCGGCGGCGATCTGAAGACGTATATGCCGTGGCGCCGCGACCGCGCCCTGCATGGTGCGGACAGCACTATCAGTTTCGGCGGCATGACCCTGGTCGACGAGATCGCCAAGCCGGTCATCGCCGCGATCCAGGGTCATTGCATCGCTGGCGGGCTGGAACTGGCGATGGCGTGTGACATTCGCGTCTGCACGCCGGATTCGCGGTTTGGCTTGGCAGAGGTGCGATGGGGCGTGCTGCCGGGCGGCGGCGGCACCCAGCGGCTTCCCCGGCTTGTACCCCTGGGCTGCGCTCTGGAGATGATCCTAACAGGAGACCCGATCGATGCAGAGCGCGCCGAACGGATTGGCCTCGTGAACCGCGTCGTCGCGGCCGACGCGTTGCTCGATACCGCCTTCGCGATGGCGAAGCGCATTGCGGCGAACGGGCCGCTCGCGGTCAAGGCCGCGAAGCGAGCCGTCCATTACGGATTGGACGGTTCGCTGGAGGAGGGGCTGGTCCTCGAAGGCGCGCTGCAAATGCAATTGCTTCAAACGGGCGATGCGGAAGAGGGGCTTCGCGCCTTCGCCGAACGTCGGCCTCCGGTGTATGCGAGCGCTGCTGCCGCCACACCGGCGCAAAAGTAAACGACTGCAGAGAAGGCTCAGTCTCATGTCGACGACACACGAAAACAGACCGCGATATTCGCCGGCCCTCCGCGTCCCGCTCGGGCCGAGCGGAGATCTCCTGTTCTTGTCGGGCATCCTTTGCGTCGACGAGGACGCACGGGACAATATCGAGGTCCAGACCCGTCGCATCTTCGACCGCATCGCCCGCGTGCTGGGCAAACACGGCGCCTCGCTGTCGGATATTGTGAAGACCACAGCCTTTCTGGCCGACCTCGCCGACTATGACGGCTTCAACCGGGCCCGCGTCGAAATATTAATGGGCTGCAAGGAGCCGCCGGCAAGCACCGCCATTGGAGCCGGGTCGCTCCTTGGCTCCGGCACGCGCGTGGAGATCGAAGCGGTTGCATTCGTGCCGTCGCACTGACAGCGAGAAGGCCTCAGCATATCCGCGGAAGCCATTTTCTCGTTTGCCCGCTTAGGAGCGTGGCTTTACAACCGGCTCTTGATGGTCGCAAGGTCTGCCTCCGCCACGGGTTCACCACCAGCCTTACGCGGACGATTGGATGAAATATCGTAGGTTTGGCCGGCGTGAGTGAGCGATAGCGCTCCCTGACTCGAGCCCCGGTCCTTTGTACTCCCTGAGGCGCCGACGGATGTAAAACGTCCTCGCAGCCGCCAATCCCCGCCGGATTGAATGAAGCTTTGGACACGACCTCCTGAGGCACCGGCCGTCCCTTGCCCAAGGTCAAATTACCTCTTGTCGGGAGCGAAACCCCCGTTTTCGGCCGTAGCTCCAACGGTGGGTTTTGGTCTAGAAGGGTCGAAAGTCCGTTATCTTTCAATGGGGATTGACTGACACTCCCGATTTTGTTCGCTAGCTCACGATTTTCTACGATTTCGTACGATCGCGCGCGTCGGCATCGTCAGGATCTTGCCGTCGTCGATAAGATTGCTGCAGACCTCCTTTAAAGCTGCAACGACTTCGCGGGTGGCGCGGCTAACGGGCCGGCCGCGCGGCAAGGCGAGGACGCGGTCGGCGCGCATCCATGGCAAGAGCGCCGCCGACAGGGTGCCGGCCGCCACTTCCTGGTGAATCCCCGAGAACGGCAACAGCCCGTAGCCAAGTCCCGAGCCCACGATCTGTTTCATCGGCGTGGTGCTCTCGACCCGCAAGGAGAACGGCACGTCTGGCGGGAACGGGTTGCGGCTGAGCGGTACGACGGCGGTCGGCAGATCATTGACCTCCTTGCGCGTCAGCCGGCCACGCTTGAGCCTGGGATCGCGCGGCGGACCGATTAGGAAGACCGGCTCGACCACCAGCGTTTCGTAGTCGAGATGGTCATTGGGCTGCGGCGTGGTGACGATGGCGAG